>JBDTLH010000001.1:0-4953 GCA_039934875.1 Acidobacteriaceae bacterium
GGCTGAGGACCGAGCGCCAGCCATGCAATGAACGTCACCACAGCGATGCCGATCACCACCGGCACAAAGATGCTGGCAACTTTGTCCGCGAGCCGCTGGATGGGCGCGCGGGTGCGCTGCGCCTCGGCGACCATGCGGACAATATGGGATAGCACGGTCTCGCTGCCCACCCGCTCGGCGCGCATGAGGAAGGCTCCGGTACCGTTGACGGTGCCTCCGGTGACGGCGTCGTTCACGTGTTTTTCCACCGGGATGGATTCGCCGGTGATCATTGATTCATCAACGCTCGATCCGCCTTCGAGGAGGACGCCATCCACGGGGATGTTTTCGCCGGGACGGACCCGCAGGCGCTCGCCGGGCTGCACATCGGCGAGCGGGATTTCGGACTCGCTGCCATCGTTCGCGATACGGTGCGCGACCTTGGGCGTGAGGGAGAGCAGCGCGCGAATGGCTCCGCCAGTGCTCTTGCGGGCGCGGCCTTCGAGCATCTGCCCCAGCAGCACCAGCGTGATAATGACGGCGGCAGCCTCAAAGTAGGTCTGATTGATACGGCGGGTGGGAAGCAGTGCCGGAAAGAGCAGCGCGACCGCGCTATAGACATAAGCGACGCCGGTTCCCAGCCCAATCAGCGTAAACATGTTGAGGCTGCGCAAGCGTACGGAGTTCCAGGCGCGCTGAAAAAAGGGCCATCCTCCCCACAGGACAACCGGAGTAGCAAGCAGGAACTCTGCCCAATCCACAAACCACGGTGCGATGGGCAGAGCGGGCGCCATCGCAAGCACGAGCAGCGGAACGGTGAAGGCCAGCGATATCCAGAAGCGGCGCGCCATGTTGCGCAGTTCCGGATCGTCCTGCTCAATTTCGTCCAGAGTCGTCACTCGCGGCTCCAGGGCCATGCCGCATTTAGGGCATGCGCCGGGCCTATCGCTGACCACCTCGGGATGCATGGGACAGGAGTATTCCCTTCCCGATTGCGCCTGCGGAGGCGCCGGCTGCTTCTCGGGAGTCAGATATTTCTGCGGATCAGATCGGAACTTCTGTGCGCATCCGGCAGAGCAGAAATGATAATTCTCTCCGCAGTGATGCACTTGATGAAGCGTGGCCGCCGGATCCACGGTCATGCCGCAGACCAGATCTTTTACCTTTGTGTTCACGAAATCACCTTGCATGTTGATAAAAAAGCTTCGCGAGCTCGTCGTAAGTCTGGGTAGCACGATGCGGGTCATGGGAGCGCAGGGCATCGGTGGCGCAGTGCTCCAGATGGTTGCGCAGAAGAAGACGGCCGACGGCGCGCAACGACTCATGCACCGCCGAGAGCTGCATCATGACCTCAGGGCAGTAACGCTCCTCCTCGATCATGCGCCCGATGCCGCGCACCTGCCCTTCGATGCGCTTGAGACGAGTCAGGGCTTTTTTCTGGAGCGCCGGATCGCGATGGACTGCGGGCGATGAATGCTTCATTCCCAATACCCCCTGGGGGTATATTAACATGCTTTGTAACCGGCCAGCCATTGCGGTGGCGTTCCCCGTGAAGCTACAGTAGAGAGTTCCCTCCATGCAAAGGAGAAATTGAATGACTCAGTTGGACGTGGTTTACCGCTACGGGCTTCCTCCCGGCGAGCGGGAGATGACGGGTATTGACCGTATGCGCGAAGTTTATGGCGTCCGCCGCGTCAGCTTCGATGAGGCCGAACTCACCGTGCGGGTGGAGTATGATGCCACTCGGCTCACCGACGAGATCGTCGCTGGCCTTCTGAGACGTGCGGGAATTGACCTGAAAGAGCGTATCGCGCTGGTTTAGATGCTCGCCAATAATGCAAAGCGGGCGCTAAAGAGAACCTCTGGCCGGAGTTCATCTCAAGAGCACCCGCTTTGCGCGCCACTTCGTCTGACCGTGATAAGAGCAACTGCTATGCCAAACTCAGATTTGCTAAAAACAAAGCACTTACTTAGAACAGTTGAAGTCCCCTAAGCGATTTCGGCGTAATTTCTACGCAACGGAAGAGTATTTTCTTCTATTCAACTTCGCCTTCCTCCGGGGGCACATCCATATCCATGTTGATATTGATATTGAAGTGCTGCGGATTTTGCGCTTGTTCAATCGCCTTCTGCGGATCTTTGACCTTCACGACTACGATCTTGGAAAAGCCTTCTTTGAAGGATGGCGGCCGCAGGCGCTCTGACATGCTGGTAATCATCTCCGGATCGACCCGGCGCTCCCGCCTGGCATTGCGGGCGAGGCAGACTTCAATCGGCACGTTGAAGAACACGGCATGGACTTCGTAGCCGAAGCTGCGCGACATCTTGATCCATTGCCGCCGCTCGTGTGCGGAGAGGTTAGTCGCATCCACGTAATTCCACGGCATCTTGGCAATCAAACGGGCACGAAGCAGCGAGCGCAAGGTGGAAAATACCAACCCTTGATAGCGCTGCTCGGTAATGTCGTCAAACAGCAGGTTGCGCAAGAGGTCGCTGGATAGCGGAGTCACTCCGCGCCGTTTAAACCACGTGGTCTTGCCAGATCCCGGAAGCCCGATGGCCAACACCACGATGCCCCGGATAGCCTTGGCGCTGGCCTGCCCCTCCGCCGAGATCGGCTCCTGCGCAGCGGGCGGGACGCTGGGCGAATCCGGCTGAGTCTCGGTCTCCATCTTGCCTGTCGACAGCGCAAATTCGTTGCCGAAATCGTCAGTCTCATCCACCGGCTCTGTAATTTCTGCCGCGGATTCGCTTATGGCAGGAGGTTGTTGCACTACTGCCGCCTTTTTCGCCGACCGGCGCTTGCCTCCCCGGCGGGACCGTCGAGCGCGGCGCTCCGGTTGCTGCTCACTCCCGGCTGCTCCCCGCGGAGTTGCATGGGGCGCGACTGCCGGCTGCCCCGGAGCGGCTTCTGGTTCGCTATGGGCCTCTTCCGGCGCCTTGAAGTCATACGAAGGCTGCAGCGGAGCGAGTTGCCCGGCAGAGCGGGTCGGCAGCTCCTGCCCCACTTTGCCGAAGGACTCCGATTCGTTGGCGGTTTTATTCTTGCGGCGCGTCATACGCTCCCGCAACCAGTTGCGCATACTTGCGTGTTTAACACGTTAGTCTGAAAACCTCAAATGAATGTTACCGGAAGTAAGCAACTCCCGCTTGCAACAAGTGATGCTCTTCCCACCTCCGCTGCTGCCTGATCGACATGGAACTGCATTTGGGGTAATTGCGATGCGTCTCTACGAATGTTATCGTGATTGGTTCCAGTAGTTTTGTTTACTCATCCTGATCCGGAGTACCCTCTGACCCATGTCCGTTAAAGTTGCCATCAACGGCTTCGGCCGTATAGGACGCAACGTCCTCCGCACCGCTATCGACGACCAGCAAATCGATTTCGTGGCGGTCAATGATCTTACCGATCCCAAGACGCTCGCGCACCTGCTCAAATACGATTCCATTCTGGGGAACTTGAAGCAGGAGATCACTGCCGGGCCGGACTACATCGAAGTCGCCGGTAAACGCATCAAGGTGTTCGCGGAAAAAGACCCTGCCGCCATTGACTGGAGCTCCACCGGCGCCCAGGTAGTGGTCGAATCCACTGGCAAGTTCACCGATGGGGAGAAGGCGAGAGCCCACCTCAGAGGGACGGTTAAGAAGGTCATCATCTCCGCGCCCGGCAAGAATGAAGACATCACGCTGGTGCTGGGCGTGAACGACGATAAATACGAGCCGGCGAAGCACCACATCATCTCCGAAGCGAGCTGCACCACCAACTGCCTTGCCCCGGTGGCGAAGGTCATCAACGACCGTTTCAGAATTCAGTCGGGCACGATGACCACCATCCATTCCTACACCAACGATCAGGTCATCCTCGATTTTCCCCACAAGGATTTGCGCCGCGCCCGCGCCGCCGCCATCAACAGCATTCCCACGAGTACCGGCGCCGCCAAAGCCTTGAAGCTGGTAATTCCAGAGCTCTCCGGCAAGCTCGATGGCTTCGCCATCCGCGTACCCACCCCCAACGTCTCGCTGGTGGATCTAACCGCGTTTGTCGAGCAGCAGACGACGGTGGAAGAGGTCAATCAGGCGCTAAAGGCGGCATCGGAATCAGGACCGATGAAGGGTTATCTCGGCTACACCACCGAAGACCTGGTCTCCTCCGACTTCAAGGGCGATTCGCGCTCTTCTATTGTCGATTCCAAGTTGACGCTGGTGGTGGCCGGCCATTGCGTCAAGGTAATCTCGTGGTACGACAACGAGTGGGGATACTCCTGCCGCATCCGCGACTTCATCAAAATCATGGCCCAAAAGGGACTGTAAGCAGCAATCGAAATATTGCTTAAGCGTGACCCGCGACCCGTGACCGAATACCTATGACTACTCCGGCAGATATAAAGAAGCACGCTTTCAGTGGCTCGAAATTTGAATCTCTATTCGGATTCAGCCGCGCCGTTCGCACCGGCGACTACATTCACGTCTCCGGCACCGCCCCGGTGCTGGATGGAAGGACCGCCGGCATTGGCGATCCGGCTGCACAGGCGCGTCGTTGCTTTGAGATCATAGAGTCGGCGCTGAAAGAGTTCGGCGCGAACCGCAACCACGTTGTACGCACTCGCATGTTTCTCACCCGCATTCTCGATTGGCAGGCAGTTGGCGCGGTGCACGCTGAATTCTTTGCCGGCATAAATCCTGCCGCAACCATGGTCGGTACGAGCGAACTGATTGATCCGGAGTGGCTGGTCGAAATCGAAGCCGACGCCTATTTCCCTGCTTGACGAGGAGGACCTGAATGCCCAAGCTCTCGATTCGCGACCTCGAACTGAAAAACCAGCGGGTTTTTATGCGCGTGGATTTCAATGTGCCGCTCAGCGAAAACGGCCTGTACATCACCGACGACACGCGTATTCGCGAGACCTTGCCCACCATCGAATACGCGGTGCGCCATGGGGCCAAACTGGTCCTTGCCAGCCATCTGGGGCGGCC
>JBDTLH010000002.1:0-38162 GCA_039934875.1 Acidobacteriaceae bacterium
GCACTTCGTAACCTTCAGACTCAAGCACCGCCTGACCAATCGTACGGAGGCTGGGGTCGTCATCCACAAAAAGGATTCGGTAGCGGAATGGCATGATGACAGTGTAGCCCGGGTATCTACTTAGAGAGCTAAGCATGCAAGATTCGACGCGGACTCTCCGAGTTTCGGAAATGTCTTTACCGGCGGGAAAATCTGGGGGGCGACTCTTCTCATCTCGCTCTTCTGACCCAGGTTGTTGAACACAAGAAGCCGGAGGCACGAGTGAAGTTCTGTTGTGATGGTCAATCCACGATCGCCTACTTGAGTTCCGTGTCCACGGATGTGAAATACCACACCAGCTGCTGCATTCTCGAACTTTCGTTACCCAATATGCACGGGGCTGAGCTGGTCGATCTTCTCCGGGAACTCGAGGATCTGGAGCACCTCAAGTTTGTGGTTTTCTCAGGATCGATCGATTCACTGACAGAAGAACATGTGCGAATGTTGAACGGCTGTCGAACGGTGAAGAAACCGTCCTCCCTACTGGAGGTGCAGGAACAATTCTGGGAGATATTCAGCTCCTGCGAGGGGGCCAGCAGGCAACTTCGTCCAATCTGATCAGTTAAATACCAAAAGGGCTTGCCAGTCTGTCCGCTCTATGTCCCCCACTACGGAAGAGAAATAATAGTCGTGTTCATATGACACAACCTGCGGTCATGCCCACTCAGTTTGCTGAGTCTAGATTCGGTCGAGGTCTCAGAAAGCTCGTTCCAATGTTCCCGCGAAGCATATCGATCCATCTGAAGCCTCGGATTCGTGAAAATCGTACACGACGAAGCTCCCGTTCAGTCATTAGGATCGCACACTTCGTTGATCTCTCCATCGCCACAGTAGACACTTGGTACGAGCAGCGATGAAATCAGGTTAAGCGGGTTAAGGCCGAGGTATTCATCCTTTTGGTTTTCTGATGCCCTTTTCCTTGGATCAGGAGGGTCGACCCATCTTCTTAATCAGCACCACGGTGATGCACACCCAGAACCTAAAGGACGACTCGCGAGCCAGTCTCTTCATTGGACAGCTGACGCCGAGGACGATCCCCTTAGGACCGCCCGGGTCACTCTGGTTGGCCACACCATATTGGTTCCGCGGATTTCCGTTTCTTCCGGCTGCAGCCTGCCGACCTGTATTACGTCGGCGGGTTCGGCGTGACTGGGATTGATCGCGGCAGAGGACTGGAAACTGGCATCGCCGGACCCGCTAGACCGTCGTCACGGAGGTTCGCGCAACGACTGCAACTGCGGATCAGTACGAAATAAAGACTTAGGAGACCAGCAGGTGCAGAATGCGTAACCGGCGGACATACGCGCTGCACATCCTGTGGGAAGCTCCTGTCGATCACCCATCACAAACAGTGTCGGCGCCTTCCTTCAACTGCAGAGGTGTGTATCATCCTAATCAGCATCGAGGAGCAATTATGGACGAAGATACTAAGCCATGTCCGGTGTGCGGAGAGACCATCAAGGCCGTAGCAATCAAGTGCCGTTTCTGCAATACTGATCTGACGTCATTCGCCGCGACGAAAGAGTTCGAAACGGAAAAGGACCTGTTTACCGGCCACCCGGCTGTGATTTACAGTATCGGCCAGTTTGTGCCGTTCCTCGTTGCAGCCGTCGCCGCCGTTGCCCTCGGCTATTTTCGTGCGGAGATTGGCATCGACATCGGGTATGTGATCCTTGGCTTCGTCGTCGTGTGCAGCATCATCTGCCTGCGGTTTTACGTGAAAAGCAGGGGTAGACACTTCGAAATCACCACGCAGCGCATCAAACTGGAAAGGGGCCTGCTCTCAAAGGTTCAGGAAAGCCTGGAACTGTTCCGCATTGACCACTTTGAGCTGAGCAAGCCATTGGGAATGCGGCTACTGGGGCAGGCATCCCTCAAGATCTTTTCCTCGGATGCAGAATTCGAGAATTTTTACATATACGGCGTACCCAACCTGGAAGCGCTCGCCGATACGCTGCGCAACTGCCAGCTTCGCGAACGCACCCGGCGCGGTCTAGCGACATTTGTGAAGGCGTAGACAATGTCGACCGTCACACGATTGCCGCCACGGATCACTGCTTGCTGTTCCTCATTCTTAGCTGTGCTTCTGCTTCATCCTGCTCGCTCTTCTTTTTGGATTCAGCTTCTTCCGCGTCTTGTGGCCTCATCGTCATGTTCCTCTTCTTCGGCTCCGTCTTCTGATTTTGCTTCGGCGAGGATGGCTTCGACTGCGTGGTGATATTCTTGGTCACCGCTGCCGCTTACCTCCTCGCCCATGACGGCACGTTGGTGAAAGGGGCCGCCGACAGGACCATGATCAACCACGCCCCCGGAAGACCGGGATCACGCACAGGAAATCCGCCCCAGGCGCCTGAAACTCAACATCCGCGTGGGCATCGAAATGTCTTGGGCGCACCACTCCATCGGACCTATACAGACACCCAATTCGCCCACCTGATCTGGTTCCCTGGGGCAATAGGTCAGTACTGCTGCAGTTGCGCCCGGCGACATCGTCGGCCACAGCGACGTAACGGTGGTTGGCAAAGACGATCCCGGATTGGAGCTCGAATGGAGCCGGTCGGGCGTCAGCTTCGCAAAATACGAACAGCGCAGCCGTGACCTCCTCCAACTGACGACAAGCGCGTTTCTCGTTACCGATTCTCCGCTTGCCCGAACCAAGCCACGCGCTCCAGTCATGCCTATGGGCTTTCTAGGGATGAGGCTAGAGTGGCCGACTTAGCTGTCGGAGGTACTAGGACTTGCGGTGGATAATTGCGTGAGTCCTACGGGGCGAACAGTACGCGGCAACCAGGTTGGATACGCAAGGTCGGGCATAGGCTTGGCGACGAAAAAGCGACGGGCCTGGCGGGCCATAAAGCGGGCAGTGATCTTGGCCTTCATACGACGGGCGGAATCGGTGGAGATACCCGTGCCCGCGTACATCTGGCGGTATAGCTTGGAGAGCAACACGAAGCCAAGGCGGCCGCGGAGCGTAGGTGTGCACGCGGAGCGCTTCCAGACGTTGGTCCATGCATAGAAGCGGTCCCAGACGCGCTGGGTGCGTTCGCTGATTTCGGCCGAGTTCATGGAAGGATGGGGCGTGAACATCTTGGGGCGCACCGCGGTGGGAATGAGCCAGTAGCGCGTGATCGGCGTGCCATCGACCTCGAGGGCTTCGGAATTGGCGGCCTGTTCTTTCTCCCAGCGGCCGAAGTCGACGGTACCCGGAAAAGGGGTCATCATGACGAACTGCGCGAAAGTCACGTCGGCTTTGAGAGCGAGTTCGACGGTGGCGTCGAAGGTCGAGGGCTTGTCGGTGGGTAGGCCGAAGATGAACGAGCCGAGGACGTGCAGGCCGTGTTTGCGGAACGTCTGGAGTTGTTCGATGAGGCGGTCACCGGAGTAGTTGAAATCCTTGAAGACCGCCTTGAGCCCCTCGGGGGTCACGGCTTCGATGCCTACGAGCGCTCCCTTGATGTTGGCGTTGCGCATGGCGTCGAGGAACTCGGGGTCTTCGGCGGATTCCATCGTGATCTGAGTGAAGAAGACCATGTCGCGCGGGAGCTTGGCCAGTTCGGCCATGAGCGAGAAGCGTTCGGCGCGTGTGGCGAGCAGAGATTCGACCCGCTCGGAATTGTTCTGTTCGCGAGCGAGGCGAAGATCGGTGAGAGTGACGGGGTAGAAGTTGTCGTCGGCAAGCGCGATGAAGCGGAAACCGCGCTGGCGGAGGTCGATGATCTCGTCGATCACGCGTTCGAAGCTGCGTTGCCGAGGCTTCTGGCCGTCGGTACGCCAGACAGAGCAGAAAGAGCAATGCTTGGGACAGCCCCGGATGGTTTGCACGGACGCCCACATGTAGTGCTCCGGATTCATGAGGTCCCATCGCGCGGCGAGGAACTGGTCGCCTTCGATCTTGCCGCCGTCGTAAATCCGTGCGGCGCGGCCGGCGGCGTGATCGGTGAGGAATTTTGCCCAGGCGAGGTCGCCGTCGCCTTTGACGACCACGTCAGCGGCACCGTGCTCGAACGGTTCGTCGGGAAAGAGCGTGGCGTGGATGCCGCCGTAGGCGACGGTGGCTCCGCGAGCGGCTGCGAGACGGCCGACATGGTAGCCGCGGAGCGCGTTGCCAGTATGGACGCTGATGCCGACTACGTCGCCGGGGTGAATGGTGAGCAAGTCAAGAGGCTCGATAGATTCGTCAACCAGAATCGGATCGCCGAACAAGCGGGGCGTGGCGGCGGCGAGGACGAAGAGCCAGCGCGGCGTGATGACGGCGGTTCCGAAGGAGTTGTCGGAGGGATTGATCAGATGGATGGACATGCGTGCGATACTCCGTGCGTGTGAATCGGCAGGATAGTCCGCCGCGGAGCGATCTCCCGGAGTGATGAGTCGCGAATTGCGGTGGCCGCAGATCGTGCTAGCGCGACTGCGTGTCCAGCATACAGGAACAGAGAGAAGTATGTCCCCTATCGGACATCGGGTTGAACTCGTTTACATGGGGCGCGCCGTCATGCGGCCTTAATCGTCAAGCAATGACTCGCCAACATGGGGTCACTTGACGTCCGCCGATTTATCCCCCTGCGGTCGCCCTGCCCTTGTTTCCCGAGATCTCGGCTTCTTGAGGTTGCGCCTGGGTTGCGGATCCTTCCGGATTTCCCCGCATTCTTCCTCGCTAAGTCCTTTATTTTCTTTGCTTGCAATCTTCCCGGACGGTCTCATAATCCGTAGGTTCGTGGTTCGAGTCCACGCGCCGCCACCAATACAATCAATCACTTGGGAGCACTCCCGGTCAAGCTCGAAATCGCCAGTTGCTCCAGGGTCGCGGATGGTTGCAGGCTCTCTTCATCACTTTTAATGCCGTCTGGCCCTGGCGCCATTCGCTTCAGCCTCGGACTCGGAGGCCAGTATGCGACCTGGGCGGGCACCGTCTTCGACCGCACCAAACCCATCGTCATCCTCGCCGAACCCGGACGCGAGAAGGAAGCTGCCCTGCGCCTGGGCCGCATCGGTTTCGATCACGTCGCAGGGTACATGCAGGGAGGCATGGAATCGCTTGCCGGCCGACCCGACCTGGTGTGGCCGACGGAGCGTATCAGCGCCCCCATGGTGGCGGAGGAGCTGGCGAACGCCGCTCCGCCGCTATTGTTGGATGTTAGAAACCCGCGCGAATGGGCGGCCAAACACATCGTCGGCAGCGTGAACATCCCCCTCAACCACCTGCAAGAGCGCATCGCCGAAATTCCGCGCGGCTTCCGTCTCGCCGTCCACTGCGCGGGCGGCTACCACTCGTCGATCGCCGCCAGCATCCTGCAGCAGTATGGGATCACGAACCTAACCGAGATGGCGGGCGGCATTGCCGCCTGGGAAGCCGCTAAACTGCCCGTCGTTTCGGAAGCATAGTCGCGGTTGGTCGGCAATACGGAGCTGAAGGTGATGCGTCTCCTTTCACAAAGGCTATTGCTTTAAGCTAATGCAACCGGATGGTTGCATCCAGTGTCCTCAAAAACCGTTGAAAAACGATCGAACGGGAAGGTTTTTCATCGTTTTTTTGGCATTTTAGCCTTCATTTCGCGTCCCATCTACAATAGAAGTGCCATGTACGAAGTCACCGTTGACGCCAGCTTCTCCTCCGGACACTATCTCCGCAACTACCGCGGCAAGTGCGAAAATCCTCACGGGCACAACTACAAAGTGCGCGTCACCCTGCATGGCAAGGACCTCGATCGGGCCGGTTTACTGCTTGATTTCAAAGAACTTAAAGGCGTCATGCGCCCGGTCATCGAGTACCTCGACCATCAGATGATCAACGATCTCGAACCCTTCACCACCCTGAATCCCTCGGCGGAAAACCTTGCCAAATACTTCTACGACCAAACCAACAGACAACTTCACGACATGACCGGGGGAAGAGTCACCGTCAAAGACGTTTTACTCTATGAAACCGACCTGACTACCGCCCGCTACTATGAGTGAACGAGCAGTAACTACTTTCTTTTCTTGTTCTTGCGACCGGTTCCCTGGCGTTTGGAAGTTCGCTCGCGCCGTCCCTTTTTCGCTGCGCGCGCCTCTACGGCCTCGGGACGCGCACTCTTCCTGCGGGCTTTCGTCTTCGCCTTTCCGCGCGCAACTTCTTTGTTTTCTTCTACTAACGAGAAGTTGATCTTGTGTGCCCCGATGTCCACCCGGTCCACAATCACTCGCACCCGGTCGCCCATCGAGTACGTCGTCCCCCAGCGTTCGCCTATCATTTGGCGCGTGTTTTCGTGAAAACGGAAGCTTTCCTGCTGCTGCATGGTATCCAGCGGCACCAGTCCCTCGACGAATAAGTCCATTAGTTCCACGAACATACCGAACTTTGTGATGGAAACGATCAGCCCATGGTATTCCTCTCCGATATGCTGCACCATGAACTGCGCCTTCTTCCACTCGATCAGCTCGCGCTCCGCATCCGCTGCCGCGCGCTCGGTCTCGCTCGCATGGTCGGCGATCTCGTGCAATTCGTCTTCTGGAATCACCTCGATCAAGTTCTGACGCGCTGACACTCTTTTATGATCAGTAACATGCGCCTGCGCCTGCCCGCGCAGCACCGCCTTGAGCAGGCGGTGAACGATCAGGTCGGGATAGCGCCGAATAGGCGAGGTAAAGTGGGTATAAGTGGGCGCAGCCAGCGCGAAATGCCCCTCATTTTTCTCGGAATAGCGCGCCTGCTTCAGCGAGCGCAGCATGAGATATGACAGGATGCGCTCCTCCGGCTTGCCCGCAATCTTCTCCGTCAGCTTTTGGTACATGCGCGGGGTAATGTGCACCTCTTGCGGCAACTCAATCGTTCTGGGCTGGATGCGCCGATTGCCGCGCCGTTGTTGCTCGCGCCGGTCGGCGTGCAGTTGAATTTTCTTGACCGGCAGCGCTCCCACTCCGAGCGAATAGCCGAAGCTGGTGGCGAGCACCTCAAACTCGAAGACTTTCTTGGGATCGGGCTTCTCGTGGATGCGATAGAGCGAAGCGATGTTACGCTGCTCCAGGTATTCGGCGACGCACTCATTCGCGGCCAGCATAAATTCTTCAATCAGGCGATTGGAGAACTTGCGCTCCGAGCGGGTGACGCCCTGCATCATGCCCTGCTGATCGAAATCGATCACTGGCTCCGGCAGGTCGAAGTCGATCGCTCCGCGCTGCTGGCGCTTGCGGTTGAGGATGCGCGCGAGCTCCTCCATGCGCTTGAACTCCGGCACGAGCGCGGCATATTCCTGTTGCGCGGCGGGGTCTCCATCGAGGATGGCCTGCACCTTGGTATAGGTCATGCGCGCCGCCGAACGGATCACGCCCTCGTGCAGCTCATAACCTGCGATTCCGCCCTGGTGGTCCACCTCCATGATGCAGCTCATGACCAGGCGATCGAGTTGCGGACGCAGGCTGCACAGGTCAGTCGAGAGTTCCAGGGGCAGCATGGGGATGGCGCGGTCGGGAAAATAAACTGAATTGCCGCGCAGCCGCGCCTCATCATCGAGGGCCGAGAACGGAGTCACATACTGCGCCACATCGGCGATGTGCACGTGCAACTCGTAGTTGCCGTTTGCTTTGCGCCGCACCATGACAGCGTCGTCGAAGTCGCGCGCGGTCTCGCCGTCGATGGTGACGATGGGCAGATGGCGGAAGTCGGTGCGCGTCTCCGCCTCCGCGCGAAAGCCGGCCTCATCGGCGGCGAGTTCGCGCGCCTCGGCGAGCGCATCCTCGGGAAAGACATGGGGCAGGTGGTGTTTGCGGATGACGATCTCGACGTCCACTCCAAACTCGTCTTCGTAGCCGAGTATCTCGACCACACGGCCTTTGGGATTGCCCTGTCCGGCGGGGAACTCAGTGATCTCTACGTTGACGACAACATTTTCGAGTAAAGGATACTCGCGCGCGCTGGTCTGATCGCCGATGACCCGATGGGCCGTGCTCCTGCCGTAACGTGCATTACTCGCATGGTCCGCCTCAGGGACCTCTTTGCCCGGCGGAATGACGACCACCTGGCCAATCTTCTCGTCCATGGGATCGACATAGTTCTGTTCCGCGCGCGAATGAAACTTGCCCACCACAAACACATGACGACGTTCGGCGATGCGCACGATGCGTCCCTCGGCGCGCCCGTCCTGGCGAATAGGGCCGACCTCGACCAGCACCCGGTCACCGTGCATCGCGTTCAGGGTCGCAGGCGGCGGGATGTAGATGTCGCCGCTGATCTTATCGCGCAAGATCTTGTCGTCGGGGAGCACGAAGCCGTAGCCGTCGCGGTGCATAGAGAGGCATCCGGAGACTAAATTTTGCCGGGTGGCGGCCGCCGCGGGGAGGGTGAAGCGGTCGCGCTCCACCTCGAGCAGGCGGCGGGAGCGGACGAGGGCGTGCAATGCATCGGCAAGTTCGCGCCGTTGATCGCTGCCCTTGAGATTGAGTTCCCGCAGCAGTTGTTTGTATCCGGCGGATTGGTTCGGAAGGCGCTCGATGTGGCGCAGCAGGTCGTCGCTCTTGATGGTCACGCGCTTTGATTTAATCACAGGTGAAAGGCCATTCACCACTGAGGCACGGTGGACAGAAGTTTTCAAATTGTCCGTTGCCTAAGCTCATACCTTCGGCGAATGGGGCCACCGGCAACGTTGCTTATGGAGAATCGTCCACGCCCGAGGAGTAACACTATTCTCAGATGTATTTATGAGCGCATCGCTCAGCACGACATTTCGCGGTTGCGACGATATAGGCGACCGTCGTCCACTTTGCACCTTCGTCACAGGTTCGTGTTCTCTGGGGTTGCTCTACGATTGCGCTGGGGCGTAACCCGTTAAAACGCCCCGCCGCCGCCGCCGCCGAAGCCGCCGCCGCTGAATCCCCCGCCTCCACCGCCGCCGAAGCCAGAGCCACTGGCGCTGGCCTGCGGCGCGGCCACGAATGCTTGCCCGGTGGTCTGGACCATGCTGCCCAGCGAGCTCATGAAATACATGGTGCTGAACGTGCCGGGAGAGAAGCCGCCGTCGTACCAACTCGGCGGGTTCTGGATGATCCCGCTGAACGCCTTCGCCCAATGCTGCTCAACGCCCAGGGCCATCGCATAGGCGAGATACTTTTCGAAGGTATCGGGCGGCATGCGCTTCAGACGGTCTTCGTCCACCCGCTTCATGAACTCGCGCAGCCCGAGGACCTGGGCCTTGGTCTTCGCCCCCTGCAAGGTGGTCGCCGAAAGGTGGCGGGCGAAGAAAAACATGATGATGGCTGCCACGACCGCCGCGCCGACCAGCCATAGGCCGGACCTCAGAAAATTCGCGCCGAAGAAAAACACGGCGATCAGGAAGGGCGCGGCGGCGATGGCTGCGCCGAGGAAGAGGTAGCCAAAGGCCTGCTGAGGATCGACGGCATACATTCCCTTGCGATCGAGCTCCGCCATGATGCTCTCTTTGATCTTGGGAACGACCACATAGAAACGATTGCGCAGCTCAGAGACAAGCACCGTCTGTCCGGAAGAGAAGATGTTGTTCAGCATCATCTGCTCATACGGGGCGAGTGAAGCGTCCGGCTGTTTGAGCAACTCAAGCTGATAATCCCTGGAGGTGCTGAGCAGGTGCTTGGTGGATATCTCGTGGATCTTGAGATAGCCGCGGACGGCAAGATCGATGAGCGTAGAGGTGACATCGCGAGGATCGGTGGTATCGTCCACCAAGGTGCCGCACTCGGCGGGAGACATGCCCGGCGGCGGCTCATATTGGGCGGCGACGGAGAGCACAGCCGCTCCGACGCCGCTCTTGCCATCTATGTGGCGCTTGATGCGGAACATGACGGCCAACGTCCAGAACGGGAGCAGGATGATGGAGTTCGCGGCGAGAAAGCGCCACCAGCGGGTAAGCGTGGAGGGTTCGCTGAGGACGCCTTTGGGCAGGGCGATGTCGAGCGTCAGCCCCTCGCGCGCGGAGAGCGGATTGCTGCTTTCGACCGTGACTTGCCCCGGCTGGATCGAAACCAAAGCATCGCGTCCGCGCGATCCATACGATCCAGTGAACGCCTGGGCGCGTTCGTCGTGAGCGCCTTTAGGGAGATGGACGACGGCGCTGGCGGCGTCGATGGGGACGCGCCAATCGTTGCCGGTCACATTCCAGTAGAACTCGTCGTAGTCTTTGAAAAAGCGCGATGCCGCGGCGGCCGAATAACGGATGTTGACCACGCGCGTCGCATTCACGGCACCCGGGATGTAAATGCGGATATTTTCGAAGCGCCCGGAGTGCGAGGTCTGGTACTTGAGCTTGTCGCCATTGCTGTCGGTCACGGCGTTGACCGAGAGATCGAGAGAATAATTGCCGCCCTTGGGGCCGGGATATTCGGTGGGAATCGAGCGGTCGATGCCGTGGAAGGAACCTTGAAAGAGCACCGTGAGCCGCTCGACAACCTCAACGGAGCCGTCTTTGTGGAGCGTAATGTCGGAGTGAAAATCCTGGATGCGCCAGGAGCGGCCGGAGTCCCCGTTTTGAGCGTCGGTGCGTGGTAGCAAGGCGAAGAGCAGCAGGAACAGGATGGTCGTACAGGCACTCTTCTTGCCGCAACATACAGCATGGAACCACGACATTGTTCGTGACCTTTCAAACACGCGCGCGATAGGCACGGACAGGAGTGTCTGTGCCACCGGACAAACCCTAGAACTTGACGGCGACGTTCTCCCGGTCGGCGACATTTTCCATCTCGAAGAACTGGCGGGTGGTGAAGTGGAACATGCCCGCGATCGTGTTGGTGGGGAAGGACTGGATCTTGGTGTTGAAGTCGCGCACCACAGCGTTGTAATAACGGCGTGCGTTCTGGATGTTGTCCTCGACCGAGGCCAGCGTGCCTTGCAGGCTGAGGAAATTCTGGTCGGCCTTCAGTTGTGGATAGTTCTCGGCGACCGCATAGAGGCCGCGCATGGATTGGGTGAGTTGCACCTCGGCGGCGGCCTTCTCCTCCGGAGTGTTCGCGGTGATCGCCGCGGAGCGGGAGCGGGCGATGTCTTCGAAGGTGCTCTTCTCGTGCGCCGCGTAGCCCTTCACGGTTTCGACGATGTTGGGGATGAGGTCGTGGCGGCGCTTCAATTGCACGTCGATGTCAGACCATGCGGAATCGGCGCGAACTTTGAGTTGCACCAGGCCGTTGTACATGCCCATCAAAATGAAGCCGATAACGACAATGATCGCGATAATGATGCCAAGTGCCAGCATGACAGAGTACCTCCGTATAACCTGAGCCATTGTATAAGAGCGGGCTCGCGGGTATCGCCGCGGGACCGGCGATACCCATTGAAGCGCGACCATAACCGCCTGGTTTGCTGCTTCGCAGAGACCGGCATCGCTTCTGGTAAACCATTGATAGCATAGAGTTTATAGGCGCAATTTGAGGCATTAAAGCAGCCTATCCGTGATAAAATTAAGATTACTGTTCAGCACACAATTCATTAGACATCCGAATGCGCAACATGCGTTTGGCTAGGGCGAGTTTGCGTTTCCGCGTGTGTCTGAGCAGAACCAATATCTATGGCTGACGAACAGAATCGACTTCCTTTAGGCGGCGGCGACGGGGCTGGCGGCGGAGACAATCCGCCGCAGGGCCCGGGCGCGGCAAACATACAACCGATCAATATCGAAGAGGAGATGCGCCGTTCATATCTCGATTATTCGATGTCGGTGATTATCGGGCGCGCGCTGCCCGATGTGCGCGACGGGTTGAAGCCGGTGCATCGCCGCGTGCTGTTCGGCATGAACGAGATGGGCCTGCAGCACAATAAGAAGTACATGAAGTGCGCCAAGGTAGTGGGGCTGGTGATGGGCAACTACCACCCCCACGGCGACACTGCGATCTATGACACGCTGGTGAGAATGGCGCAGCCGTTTTCCTTGCGCTATCCGCTGATTGACGGGCAGGGCAATTTCGGCTCGGTGGACGGCGACCCGCCGGCGGCGATGCGTTATACAGAGTGCCGATTGATGCGCTCGGCGGGCGAGATGATCTCCGACCTGGATAAAGAGACGGTTGATTTCGTGCCGAATTATGACGAGTCAACATTGGAACCGACGGTGTTGCCGACGCGCATTCCGAATCTGCTGGTGAATGGATCGAATGGGATCGCCGTCGGAATGGCGACCAACATCCCGCCACATAACCTGACGGAGATCGTGGAGGCGGCAATCCTGCTGGTGCAGAAGCCACAGACGACGTTGGCGGAAATTCTGGAAATTGTGAAGGGGCCGGATTTTCCCACCGGTGGATATATCTACGGCAAGAGCGGCATCGCCAGCGCGTATACCAAGGGGCGCGGTCGCTTCATCATGCGCGCCAAGGCGAAGATTGAGGCGCTGGGCAAGGACAGGCAGTCGATTATCGTCACCGAGATTCCGTATCAGGTGAATAAGTCGAAGCTGATCGAGCGCATCGCGGAGCTGGTGAACGACAAGGTCGCGGAGGACATCTCCGATGTGCGCGATGAATCCGACCGCGACGGGATGCGCATTGTGATTGAGTTGAAGCGCGGGGCGGAGACCCAGATCGTGCTCAATCAGCTCTACAAGCACACCCAGATGCAGGAGAGCTTCTCGATGATCTTTCTCGCGGTGGCGAACAATGCGCCGCACGAGATGGGGCTGGTGGAGGCGATACAGCACTTCATCGACCACCGCATCGATGTGGTGCGGCGGCGCACCGCGTACCTGCTGCGCAAGGCGCAGGAGCGGGAGCACATCTTAGAGGGCTACCGGATTGCGCTCGACAATCTCGATGAAGTGATCAAGCTGATCCGCTCGTCGGCATCGCGCGGCGAAGCGAAGGAGAAGCTGCTCGGCGCCAAGTTCAAGATACTGGACACGGCGATGGTCGAGCGGCTGCGCACGGCGGGCACGCTGATCGGCAGCGGCGAGGGGCGGCTTTCATCGCGGCAGGCGGACGCCATCCTCGAGCTGCAACTCTATCGTCTGACCCGGCTCTCGACCGACGAAATCCTTAAAGAGCTGCTCGATATTCGCAAGCAGATTGCGGAGTATGAATCCATATTGGGCTCGGAGAAGAAGCTGCGCTCGGTAATCGTTAAGGAGTTGCAGGAGGTCAAAGCGCAGTACGGCGACGAGCGGCGCACCGAGATCGTGGATGAGTCGGTGGAGCTTACGCTCGAAGACCTGATCGCGGACGAGCAGGTGGCGATCACGGTTTCGCACTCGGGATATATGAAGCGGACCGCGCTCTCGACGTATCGGCAGCAGCGGCGCGGCGGGCAGGGGCGCAAGGGCATGAGCACGCGCGACGAGGATTTCGTCGAGCAGTTGTTTATCGCCTCGACTCACGCCTACATCCTGATCTTCACCAACACGGGTCGGGTGTATTGGCTGAAGGTGTATGAGATCCCCGATATTCAGGCGGCGGGCAAAGGTAAGGCGATCGCCGCGCTGGTGGCGCTGCAACCGGGCGAGACCGTGCGGGCAATGCTGCCGGTGCGCAACCTGGAGCAGGAGGACAAGTTCATCTTCTTCGCTACGCGCAAGGGCACGGTGAAGAAGACTCCGCTTAAGGATTTCTGCAACGTGATGTCGCGCGGCATTATCGCGATTGGGATTGACGATGACGATGAGCTGGTGAGCGTGCGGCTGACGGATGGCACGAACCAGGTGTTTCTCGCCTCGCATGAAGGCATGGCGATCCGCTTCAACGATAGCGATGTGCGCTCGATGGGGCGTCCGGCGTATGGAGTGCGGGGGATGCACCTGGGTGCGAAGGACCATATCGTCGGCATGGCCGTCACCAAGCACAAGCTGAATGGCGATGCGGCGAAGAAGCTGGAAAAGGCGGAGAAGGAGGGCGAGGTGGTGGACGCTTCGACCATCCTGACCTCACAACTCATTCTAAGCGTGACCGAGAATGGCTATGGCAAGCGCACGGACATCGAGGCGTATCGCCTGCAGACGCGCGGCGGCAAAGGCGTGATCAACGTCAAAACGACGGCGAAGAACGGCAACGTCTCGACCATCCTGCTGGTGGATGAACACTCGGAATGCGTAGTGATCAGCCAGTACGGCAAGATCATTCGCATCGACACCGCGCAGGTGCGGGCGGCGGGACGCTCGACCCAAGGAGTGCGGCTGCTATCGCTCGACGCCGGAGATAAGGTGGCGGCGGCGGTGGTGATTCCTCCGGAGGACAAGGTCGCGCCGGCGGATGGGGTGTTGTTACAGTGATGCAGACATTTACATTTCCACAGACAATCCACAGCAAGTTTGCCTTTTTCACGTATTTTAGTTAATTTATAGGTTAACGTGGTTCTGATGAATGTCGAATATTGTCTATAGAGGCAGTCGATTCACAATTGAATACGCTGTCTTGAAAGGCAATGAGATGCCAGCAGAGGTGTTTCTGTTAAAGCAGCCGATCCAGCATCAAGCCCGCCTTAGTGTGCTGTTCGAAAAACTTAGCGACCATGGTCAAATTTCGAACCGCGAGCAGTTTAAGAAGCTTACGCGGGAGCTTTGGGAGTTTAAGGCATTTCAGATAAGAATGCCTTGTTATTTTAGACCTGATCGAAGAGTTGTCGTCACGCATGGATTTATAAAGAAGAAGGATCGAGTGGACAAGCAAGAGTTGACCCGTGCTGAAGCCATTCGAAATGAATACGAAAGATCATTGATCCAGAGAGGGAAGGGATGAGAGAAACCACTGCTGTTGATCGTTTCCTGTCGCAGTCGGAAGAAAATCGGCTTGCTTTCGAACAAGAGAAGGTCATTGTGGGTGTCACGGAGCTTCTGTCGGAGTTGATGGAACAGAAGCACATGACCAAGAGTGCTCTTGCGAAGCGGCTCGGAACATCGAAAGCGTATGTGACCCAAGCTCTTAGAGGTGACAAGAATCTTAGCTTGAGGACAGTGGCAAGCTTCTTTTACGCTTTGGAGCAAAGAGTCGAGTTGCGGCCTATTGCGCTGAATGAAATGTCTGTTGATACCCAATGGGGAGAAGACTTTTGGAACTTGAGCGGAACCGCTGAAGCTGTTCCTCCGCCGGGACAACTTCACTATAGGCCGACCGATAATCCAAAAATTCTTGAGCTTCTCAGGAATGCAGCTTAATGCCGAAGAAGAAAGCGAAAACGAGTCCAGAGGACATCTCTCCCGAGCCTCAGGAAAGCCAGCCTCCATTATTGAGGGCGAGTCGGCTGATCGCATTGGCCGCCATAAGGGACATTCGGCTGAAAGAAATTTCAGCTAAATTCGATAACGAGCTTCTGGGCGACGGAGAGCCTATGCAGGTTGAAGTTGTTCATCGGGGGACCGGTCAGAAGACTTCAGATGAATTGGACGTGCAGATTGCGTTTACATTGAAAGCAATCCCTGCTTCCAAGAAACCTGCCCTAGTCATCAAAGCTGTCTTCAATCTTCGTTATTCACTTCCTGATGAAGTCGAAATTGACCAAGACGAGATAGATGCATTTGCGAGCACAAACAGCATGCTCAATTCCTGGCCTTACTGGAGAGAGATCGTTCAAAATACGGTCGCGAGAATGGGTCTGCCGCCTCTTGTGCTGCCTCTCTATCGCATCAATCAAATGCCCGCGCGAGAAGAAGGCAGGCAGCCCACTGAATCGGGGCAGGGCGGAGTTTCCCGGGCCTGAAACCTGGTCACTAAAATCTGATTCCCACCGTAACCGGCAGGATCTGCGTATGCCCGTGCGGAGTGAAGACATCGTGATAGCGCGCTTCGAAATAGAGTTGTGTGGGCCCACTGAGCTTGTAGGTGATACCGGCGCCTATGTTGTATCCGAACGCATTGCGGCTCTTGCTGCCGATGACCTGGTTGGCTGCCACCGGTGCGTTGAAAAAATACCCGAAGTAGGGATCGAAGAAGGTGACGACCGCCGTAGTGGGCCGGGTAAATTCCACGGTGCGATGATAGAAGCCAACTCCCGCAGTGCCATATAAGCCGAAGCGCCCGGGAACCGGCAGATGAACCACCGGATTGACAGTGATGGACTGCATATGCGCATCACCATTTGGTTCATTGAGACTGGCCAGGGTGCGGCGGTTGATGCCGAACGTGTTGTACATGTATTCGGCTTGCAGCTCAGTGAACGGCAATATTTTGAAGCCTCCGCCTATGATGAAGTGGCCGCGGCCGTCAAAGCGTTTGCCGAAGTCTTGCTGCGGCACGGTGTATCCTCCGCCAAGATGCAGCTCGGCCCCGAAGGGCATTTGTGCAAAGGCGTGTCCGGTGAGCCCTGGCGCCACGAACAATGTGATAAGTGCGAGTCCCCATGCATAATAATTCCGCATCATTTTGCTCCCATGTCGTTGCTTTACGTTTGGGATGATGAGGGGGCGTCGCGTGCTGCCTCTTCTTCGCGGTGCAAACGTTGCAGCGGCATCTGTTAAACTTGCGCCCACTACTCGAATGACGAACCGTCGCGCGTTTCTCGCACTCTGCGCCCAACTGGGCATCGCCTCCACCGTTTTCACAAGCACGTTGTGGCCGCAGACCCAAACCGAAAGGCACCCGTTGCCATTCACACCGCAGCAGGTGGATGATGCTGCCGCCATCGCGGACATCAAGATCTCCGACGACCAGAAAAAGATGCTGCTGGAGGGGCTTGCCGAGCAGACTAAGTCGTACGAGAAGATCCGCGACCTGCATCTCGCGAACGCGGTCGCGCCCGCCATCATCTTCGATCCGGTGCTGCCGGCAGATCGCGATAAGATTGCCAGCGAGCGCGAGCCGCTCAAAATATCTCCGTTAACGGTAGACGATCCGGCGCGGAGCTTTCGCGCTGCAAATCGTGCGCCGAATGATCTCGAGGCAGTCTGCTATTGGAACCTGCGCCAGCTTGGGGAACTGATACGGTCGAAGCGCGTCAGTTCGACTGATCTCACTACCATGTATCTGGAACGCCTGAAACGGCTGGATGCAAAGCTGCACTGCGTGATCACCCTGACCGAAGAGCGCGCGAAGATGCAGGCCGCTGAAGCCGACAAGGAGATCGCTGCGGGAAGGTATCGCGGGCCGCTGCACGGCTTGCCCTGGGGAGCGAAAGACCTGCTGGCGGTGAAAGGGTATCCGACCACCTGGGGCGCGGGCGGATTCGAACAGCAGTCTTTTGATTATGACGCGACCGTGGTGACGCGGCTCGACCAGGCAGGCGCGGTGCTGATCGCCAAGCTCACGCTGGGCGCGCTGGCAATGGGAGATAAATGGTTCGGCGGGATGACCCGCAATCCGTGGGAGTTGGAAGAGGGATCGAGCGGCTCGTCGGCGGGGCCGGCGTCAGCGACTGCCGCGGGATGCGTAGCGTTTTCCATCGGCACCGAGACGCTGGGCTCGATCTCATCGCCCTCCACGCGCTGCGGCACGACTGGATTGCGGCCCACGTTCGGCTTCGTCCCACGCACTGGAGCGATGGCCCTTTCATGGACCATGGACAAGATCGGCCCCATCTGCCGCTCTGTCGAAGACACAGCGCTGGTGCTTCATGCCATCTACGGCTTCGATGAAAAGGACAATAGTATCTTGCATAACGCGGCTTTCAATTGGAACGGGCCCGAAGCCGCAGCCGATTGGAAATCGCTGCGCATCGGCTACTTCAAGGATGAATTCGAGATCAAGCCGCCGAATGCGGAGGCCGGGGTTAAACACGAGGCGGACGCATCCCCTGAAGCAAAGAAGAAGCGGGAAGAAGAAACAGCGCGAGGAGTCGAATCCTATAAGCGGCGGCAATACGACAACCAGTACAATACCGCGGCTCTGGAAAAGTTGAAGTCGATGGGCGTCAATCTTATCCCCGTGAAAATGCCCGAAGCCCCCTATGGGGCGATCACCCCGGTGCTGGAGGCGGAGGGCGCGGCGGCCTTCGATGAGTTGACCCGCAGCGGGCGCGATCAGTTGCTCACGCAGCAGAGTCCGCATGACTGGCCGAACATATTTCGCACCGCGCGCTTCTATCCGGCGGTGGAATATATCAATGCCATGCGCGCGCGAACGCTGGTGATGCAGCAGTGGTCGGAGATGTTTCGCAATATCGATGTGATCGTCGCGCCGACCTTCAGCTCGCAATTGACAGCGACCAACCTGACCGGCCATCCGGCGTTGATACTGCCCAATGGATTCCGCGGCACTGATGCGCCACCGGCATTGCGCAGTCCCGGCGGTGATCTATCGGGCGGGCCAGGTACTCCGGTCAGCCTTACGTTCCTCGGGCAGCTTTTCGGCGAGGCAACGTTGCTGGCTGTCGCCCGGGCTTATCAGGAGGCTACGGGATTTCAACTCAGGCACCCGGAGTTATAGCTGCCAACCGATAGCTGCTGGCTATTGCAGCTTAGAGCGCCCGCGGTCATTCCCAAAAAGTAGCGAGTAGCCAATTCCTATCCTCATTGAAAAATAAGGGTATATAAAAACGCCACTGTCAGCACGATCATGACGACACTGGTGGAATAGGCAATCGCATTGCCGAAGCGCGAATTGGTGTAGGTCCCCATCAAGTCATGGCGGTTGATCAGCTTGAGCATGTAGAAGAGGACGAAGGGAAGCAGGATTCCGTTCGCCACCTGGGAAAAGATGATCAGCTTGATCAGCGGGATGTGGGGCAGCAGCACGACGCCCGCTCCGAAGGCGATCAAGGCAGTGTAGAGCCAATAGAAGACTTTGGCTTCGCCGAAGGTTTTATCCACGCCGGATTCAAATCCCATGCCCTCGCAGATGTTGTAAGCGGTTGCCAGTGGCAGGATAGCGGCGGAGAGCAAGGCGGCGTTGATCAATCCGATGGCGAAGAGCAGCCCGGCGAACCTGCCCGCCAAGGGAGCAAGCGCGGTCGCCGCCTGGGAGGCGTCCGTGATATCGTGGGTGCCGCTCGAGTAAAGCGTGGCCGCGCAGGCGACCACGATAAAGAACGCGACGACGTCAGTGAAGATGCAGCCAATGATGACGTCAATGCGGCTGAGCGCGTAATCCTTGGCGCGAATGCCCTTCTCGACGATAGAGGCCTGCAAATAAAACTGCATCCAGGGGGTGATGGTCGTGCCCACCAATCCAATCAACATCACAATGTAATCGGAGCCGTGCAGGACATGGGGCACTACCGTCTCTTTGGCGGCGACGCGCCAATTGGGATGGGCCAGGAACGCGGAGATGAAATAGGAGAAGTATAGGAAGGAAAAGAGCAGCAGCAGCTTCTCGATTCCCTTGTAAGAGCCGCGCACGATCACGATCCAAACCACAAACGCGCCTATGGGGACGGTCAGGTATTTCGAGACGCCGAGTATGCCAAAGCCGGACGCGATGCCGGCGAACTCCGCCGCGATGTTGCCCATATCGGCGAGGCCAAGCAGCGCAAGGGTGAAGAAGGTCGCGCGCAGACCAAATTCTTCCCGGATCAGATCGGAGAGGCCTTTGCCGGTGACGGCGCCCATGCGTGCCGCCATCTCCTGCACAATGATGAGCGCGATCGTGATCGGGATGAGCGTCCACAGCAGGGTGTACCCAAATTTAGCGCCCGCCTGTGAATAGGTGAGGATGCCGCCGGGGTCGTTGTCCACATTGGCGGTAATGAACCCGGGACCGAGCACGGCAAGAATCGCAATTCCGCGAAACCTCAGCAGCGACGAGATTTTGAACTTTCTCTTCATCGTTAAAGGGCAGTCCCGCGCAGGCGGGGTTCCGCTAAGCCGAAGTTTGAGATGAGAATTGCGGGTCCGCTCGGCAATGGATCAGGGGCCGAGCGACGGATACGAGAGCGGACGAAGCGGCACTTACCTCCCGATTGTAAACTGCCGCTTTGCTCAACTTCGCAGCGCCACCTTTTTAAGATTGTCATCGGGCACGCGGTCAACCAGCATCAGCAGGGGATCGACGCCGGCCTGGTCGGGCAACTTGTCGGTGACGAAGGTGTAGCTTCCGTGGGTGCCGCTCATGTGTACGCGCTGGCGATAGAGTACATCCCCATAGCGCTTGCCTTTTGCGGGAGCTGCGAGCGCGCCGACTTCGATCCAGTCATCCACCGGGACCTCGGCCTCGTTGCCTTGCGCATCCGCTTTATATTTGTGAGTTTCGACCTCTACGGTGACGTCATACTTGCCATCAGCGCGTTTTTTGGCAGTCGCGCTCAGCGCGCGGTTTGAGAACAGGGTGATCTCGGAGAACAAGTCTTTAATCAAGTATTGATATTGCGGGGGCGTCTGCTCTTTGAGCGCGTCAACCAAAGCGTAGGAGGTGGGATACGGAGGTTGCGCGTAGCCATACTGGCGCAGCACTTTGCGCAGTGCGCGATTGACCGCATCTTCGCCGATCATGTCTTTCAGGTAATACATCACCACGCTGCCCTTGCGGTAGTGAACGTATCCCTGATTGGCGTCTACGCGCAATAGAGGGCGCTCTTTCAAGAGCTCGCGTCCGCGGTTGCGCAGGTAGCTGTCCATCTCGTACTTGAGGAATTTTCGCATCGTGTCACGGCCGTATTCGTGCTCCATCACCATGAGCGCGGAATATTGCGCCAGAGTTTCAGAGAGTGACGTCGCGCCCTCCATATTCGCCCCAATCACCTGGTGTGCCCACCACTGGTGCGCCATCTCGTGCGCCACCACATAAAAGACCATGTCGATGTCGTCGGGCTTCTCGATATCGGCGATGAAACCGATGGATTCGGAATAGGGCATGGTCCCGGGGAAGGCCTGGGCGAAAGCAGCCACTCGCGGGAACTCGATGATCCGCGCCTCTTTATGTCCGTAGGGGCCGTAGTTTTGCGTATAGTAGGTAAACGATTTCTTTACCGAGTTGAGCATTTTGGGGACGTTCCAGGGATGCTCTTTGAGGTAATAAACTTCGATATCGATTCCGTTCCAGTGCTCGCGCTTTACCTCATAGCGCGCGGAGAGGAAGGAATAAAAGTTTAGTGAATAGTGGTCGAGCTGGTATTGGTAGTAGCGGCGCCCGTGGTCCGTCCACTGCTTGGTGAGGGAACCCGGCGCGATGGCAATCTGGTCGGGCGCGGTGCTGATTACGGTTTCGACGTTCACCCAATCCGAGTTGTTGGTAATGTAGGTGTTGCGGCAATCCGCGTCGCAGTCGCGTTCGAGCGCGGGCATCAGTTCTTTTTCCTTCAGCCCGAAGCGCTTGCGCTCATTCCTGTCGGTCAACTCGGCCCCGGCCTGGTATCCGATCTGCGGCGCAACCGTAGAGTTGAAGAAAGTGCCATTGGGCATAATCTCGGGAAGGGTAATGGTGTTCTCGAAGCCGCGGGTATTGGTCTTTACGGTAAACCTCATGGTGCGCGATTCGCCGGGTTCGAGCGGAGTAGTAAAGGTGTAGATCTGATATCTCAGCCGCTGGTCATTCTTTGAGAGCTGTGCGCCGGGGAGGTCGATGGAGTATTCGTAATTGGGAGTGAGGCTGAAATGCACTTCGGCAAGCGGCTTCCCCGTCTCATTCTTGATGACCTGCTCGCCCCGCATCTCCAGGTTGCGAGTCTCGGGATAGAGATCGATTTGGTACTTCACATCGAGGATGCGGGGCTGGGGCGCGTGCTCGAATTTCTTGTATGCTTTTTCGTAATCCGCCTGAATCAGCTGGCGGCCGTAGTTGCTTTCGGTGTGGTTGAGCACTTTGGTGTTGTAGAAGGTCCAGCTTCCGCTGCCCAGGAAGAGGAGGGCGAACAGCATTGCGGCGGTGGCAATAGCGCCATGCAGGCGGTAGCGGGCATTGCGAATGCGGTATCGCCATTCTGTGTCTTTGCCACGCTGCCAGAGCGCGATGGTGGAGCATACCAGCAGCCCACTGAAGGCGCTCCAGTAGATCGCGAACCAGCTATAGGACTGGAGCCAGGGGCGGTATCCGAAAAAATCCGAATAGGTCGGCGTAGGAGTCCTGGCGAACTGTACCAGATAACTCGCCACGTGCAGCCGGCCCCAGAGGAAGAAATTCAGCACCAGAAATGCTATGTAGCCGAAGTAGCCGATGTATTTATTGGGGGAGAGGACGTGAATGAAAAACGCCAGAGCGGCCAACATGGCGAAGAGCAGCAGGTCCATGCCCAGCAGGTTCTCCGCATAGAGGCCGAGCTGATAGCGGTGATATCCCATGAAGAATTGCACCAGCACCGCCGCCACCATCACCACGATCTGTATGAAGGCGATGCTTGACATGAGCGCGACAAATTTCGCCGCGTAAGCAGGCCACTCCGGAACGGGCGTGGCGTCATGCACTTCGTCGATCTTGTGGTCGCGCTCTTCCCACGCCAGCACTCCGGCGTAATAGGTGATCATGGCGATCAGGAACATGTACAAAGTCCCGGTGATGATCTCGACCATACGATAGGTCACCGGTCGGGAGGTCAATCCATATCCTTCGCGCGCGCTGAAGATCAGCGAGGGAATGCAATTGAGAAGCGCCGCCAGCGTGATTACGATGAAGGAGACGGTCTTGATCAGGCGATTGAATTCGAGCTTCGCGAAGCCGAGGAACTGCGCCCATTGCGCGCCGCCGCCAAACTGCCGCTGCACGGCGGGCGCGACCAGGACCTCGCGCGGCGCGCCCGATGCACCTTCCTCGGCGGACTTTTTTTTCTTCGCCTTGCTGCCGCGCTCGGCGAAGCTGAAGCGCCAGCAGGCGAACGCGAAGAGCGCTGCGCCCACGCCAATCCAGAGCAACCGGTTCCAAAACACCAGCCCGGAGAAGCCATAGGTGAGATGGTTCTTGTCCGCGACCGTCCAGTACTTCGTGGCGATGGCGAAGGCGCGCGAGCCGAAGGGGTCGATCATGGCGGCGAGCTTTTCGTTGGCAAGATCGGTGGTGAGCGCGTCGGAGACGGCGGAGCCGACCAGCAGCGCCAGACTGCCGATGAAAGATGTGATGGTGCTGCGCGTCAACACCGCGATGACGAAGACAACTGCCGCGATAAAGAATGTATTGGGCAGCGCGAAGACCAGTATGCCCTTCCAATGCGCCGCCCATATCACTCGCCCAAAGCGGTCTGCTTCCGCCCAGGGCATATACTTCGCCAACAGTGCGGCGAAGCTGATCCCCAGCATGGGAACGACGGAGATTAGCGCAGACCCGATATATCTACCGGCGAGGAAATCGAGCTTCTTCATCGGCGTTGAGAAGATGATCTGGTCGGTGTTGTAGGCGAACTCGCGCGCCGCCGCCGCATTCACGAATGCAGTGGTCATCAGTAGAGTGAGCACGGCCATGAATGAGTAATAGTTCTCAATCACCCAGGGAGCGTTACGGAAGGTATTGCCCAGGGCTCCGCCGATAGTGACCTCGTCGGAGCTGAGCGCGGCCAGCACCAGTCCGAAGATGATCAGGGTGAATATCCACAACATCCAGGAGCGCAGCCAATAACGCACTTCGAAGGACAACACGTGTCTGAACATTGCGCTCCTTACCGCACTTCCGAGGTGACGGAAGGGGCTGCGCCAGGCGCAGCCGAAGAGATGCTGGCGAAGAAGACGTCTTCCAGATCGGCAGGCGCGGACTCGAATCCAGCGCCCGGAGTCTGCTCAGAAAAAATGTGAATCTGCGGCCTGCCCGCGACCAGTCGGTTCGAGATCACTTTGTATTGCGCCTCGTATTCTTTCATCTCCAGCTTGGGAATCGATTTGCGCCAGATCTTCCCCGCCATGCTTCCCACCGCGGCTTCGGGAGCACCGGCGAAGAGCACTTTTCCCAGATTGATGATCGCCATATTGGTACACAGCTCCATCACGTCCTGCACGATATGGGTAGAGAGGATGACCACAACATTCTCGCCAATCTCTGCGAGCAGGTTATAGAAGCGGTTGCGTTCGCCGGGATCGAGTCCGGCGGTAGGTTCATCGACGATCAAGAGCTGTGGATTGCCGATCAGCGCCTGGGCGATGCCAAAGCGCTGTCTCATCCCGCCGGAAAACCCAGTCAGCGCCTTCTTGCGATGGGCGTAGAGATTGGTCCGGTGCAGCAGCGCCTCCACCACCTGCTTGCGTTCGCCGCGATGCACGATTCCCTTGAGCAGCGCGATGTGGTCAAGCATCTCCTGCGCGGTTACCCGAGGGTACACGCCGAACTCCTGAGGCAGATATCCCAGGGTCTTCCGCACCTCCTGCTTCTGCCGCAGCACGTCGATTGCGCCAAGAAAGATCTCGCCCCGGTCGGGCTCCTGCAAGGTCGCGATGGTGCGCATCAGCGTGGACTTGCCCGCGCCGTTCGGCCCCAGCAGCCCGTACATTCCGCGCGGGATGGTTAACGATACGTCGTCGAGCGCGCGCACGCCGTTGGCATAGACCTTGGTCAGGCCGGTGATTTTCAATTCCATGGAGTAAGGAGTCCCCGCTATCTGTCTTCAAGGCAAGAAATTAGAAATCAAGAAATTAGAAAGAAACGCATTGAGTGGCAGACTTGCACCTGTATAGCACATACGTATTCGCCTGCTCAGGAGTTCCCGGAGAAACACTGGCCCAGGGAGCATGGCAACCGGAGGAGCGAGGATAACATCCCCATGTGCTGGGGTTTAATTTTTCTCAAGGGGTCCAAGATGGAAAACGAGCAGCAGAAGGAACAACAGCAGGGTAAAGAGACGAAGCCTGAATTCGCCGGTGGCAAAACCGGCGGCCAGACGGATAGCGCCACCGGAGAGAAACCGGGCGGAGGCAGGCCCGTAGAGGACAAAAGCGACGGGCAGCAGAAGCAGAATGAATAGCTAAAGCCCGGAAGACCTGCCGTCTCTCGTTCACACCGGACAAGCCGCTCCTTTTGCAGCCCACTCTTTTACCTTTGCCAGAAATTCCTGCTGAGGCATCGGTATCGTTGTACGGCCCTCGCCGGGATTCCAGCCCCAGAGCACTAGCGGCGTCTGCATATGCTCTAAAATCTGCTCAACACTACGATTTCCGTTCTGCCGTCTATCCTTTAGCAGTTCACAAAGCTGGTGGTCCGTGAGCCCCTGCCATATCATCGGCATCGCCGGAGACGGCAGATGCCAATCGGGCGCTCCGGGAGGCATATGCAACCCTGCGAGATTGTGGTCCTGATGACAGGTGCTGCATTTGACAGCGTTGATACCGTGGCCCTCGGGCCCACGCCGAATCTGCATGGTGTGGCGATGGCTATCATCTCCCTGGCGAGGATAGTCGCCGCGTGAATGGCAATTCATGCAGCGGGGATGGCGCAAGACCGGCGCGAAGGATTCGAAGGCAGCCGCCGCAGCCGCTTCATGCGCCTGTTCTTTGGCGCCCGCCCGCGAAGCCGCCATCAACAGCCAGGCACATAACGCGGTGATGATCATCAGCAAAGCACTTGATTGACGACTCCTCATGATTTGTACCCCTTCGCGCCGGGAAAAGCTTCGGCGGCGGCAGCAGCTTTGAAATGTTCAGGAGTAAAGGGCACATTCCGCAGTCGGACCCCAGTGGCGTCGAAAACTGCGTTTCCTATCGCAGCGGGTGTGAGGGTGATGGCTGTCTCTCCCGCGCCATTTGCGGGCACGTCAGTAGTCGTTACCAAGACACTCTCGATGCTGGGCATATCGTAATCAAGGTAGAGGCTGCTATAGCTCTCCCAATCAACGGAGGTGATGCGCTTGCGGTTCCATGTGACCTCCTCCACCAGGGAACGGCTCATGCCCTGCAGGACGCCGCCTTCCATCTGGTTTCTCAGGCCGTCAGGATTCGAGACTGGCCCACAATCGATTGCCACAACGAAGCGCCTGGGATGAACCATGCCGGTCTCCATATCCACCGTGACCTCGGCGACGAGTGCGGCGTAGCCGTTGGTCCCCTCATACGCCACACACGCGATGCCACGGCCGCGAACCACTCCCGTCGGAGCAAGGCTCCGCATGGACAAGGGGCGGGGCTCCCATTGCGAACCCTTGGCAGCAGCTTTGAGGACGGCTATGAGCCTGGGGTCATTCAAATGCCGCAAGCGGAACGCCAGCGGATCGGCGTTGGCGTGTGCGCAGAGCTCATCCATAAAGCATTCGTTGGCAAAGGTATTCTGGATCCGCAAGGGGGAGCGCAATGGTCCGGTGAAGAAGGGAGAGCGCACGGCATGGGTGAGAGCACGCTCACTTTGAATGCTTCCTCCGCCCCCGCAGGCACTGGCGATGCATCCGGCAAAGTAGGGCGGCACGGTATTGCTCTGATTGCGAAACTTAGCTTCAGGCTGCTTGGCTGGACCTGGCTCGAACGGTTGCGGTTCATAGCCCAGCAACATCCCGCTGATGACGTTGCCCGGATGATCGTAACCTGGCCTGTTGCCCAGTGTCGCCACCCAGTTTTCACGGTCCCAGGCAGAGATGCGCCCGTCGGAGGTGATGGCGGCGCGGTGCTCAATGGCGCAAGCGGAGCCGAGGTTCTCCCACATCATTTCGTCCTGGCGGGAGAACTGCAGGCGGACCGGCCTGCCGACCGCCTGAGAGAGCACAGCGGCGTCGAAGGAGGCGGCATCGGCTCCGTTTAACCCATAGCAACCCGATCCGCGTACAAAAATTACCCGCACCGCGCCCAAGGGCAAGCCCAGGAGCTTCGCCACGATGCTCCGCGTGGGATACGCCGACTGGGTTGCCGACCACACGGTCGCGCGATCCGGTTTTACGTCGGCCACCGCACACGACGCGCCCAGCGATCCGTGCATTTGATAAGGATACGTGTACCTTGCGCGCACCACGCGTCTTGCGGCAAGAAGTTGTTTGCCAACATCCCCAGAGTCAACCGACAGAGTGTCGTGCGAAGGTTGTCTCTGAAGATATTCGAAAAAGGTCGTTTGTTCGGGCAGAGTGGGGCCGGGGTTCCAGCGAACCACCAACTGGCGGGCCGCCACGACTGCCTGGTATTGCGTCTCCGCTACGACTCCAACGAAGTTCTTGCGAACGACTAGCTTCGTTAGCCCTGAAATGCGCCGGACTGACTGCTCGTCCACATCGGCGACCGTAGCTCCCATCTCGGGCGGCCGCACCACGCGGCCGTGAAGCATCTCCGGCACGCGGACAGAGTGAACGAATTCGAAGCGGCCCGTCATCAGCGCGGCCCGGTCCAGCGAGGGAACGGGTTTGCCCAGCACCGTCCATTGCGCGACAGATCTCCGCTTTGCGGTCGGGCTCAGCGGCAGATCAAAATGCCTGCCCTCGACAAGCTCCTCATACTTTGTCTTGCGTCCTGTTCGTCCGGTAATCACGCCGTCCGCCAGCGTGAGAGAACCGACCGGCTCGCCCAGCTTTTCCGCAGCCAACTTCAGAAGAGCTTCTCGCGCGGTAGCTGCCGCCAGAGCCAGATTTTTTGAGTTAAAGTTGGTCGGGGTGGACTGGCTCCCAGATGTCGTCCCCTGGTCTGGAGTGACAGATGTGTCGCACTGAATCAGCGTCACGCGGCCCATCGACACGCACAGCTCCTCCGCGACCAGTTGGCTCTGAGCGGTAAACATACCTTGCCCAAAGTCGCATTTTCCGGTGTAGGCCGTGATACTGCCATCCGCCGCGACCGCTAACCAGGAATCCAGCTTCGCGGGATCAATGTGGGAGGAATGAGTTCCAAACTCTCCTTGGCCGCTCGCCGCTATCGGCATCAGCGATGCCGCACTGAAACTTACAATCAGGGCGCTACAGCCCTTTAAAAAATCACGACGGGAAGCCATGCTTTTTCGCCTCGGCATATTTTCGAATGGCCCGCAACATGCGAGTATGGGTAAAGCAGCGGCACAGAACGCCCCCCAGCGCATCACGAATCTCCTGGTCAGAGGCATCCGGCTTAGTGTCGAGGACAGCTTTCGCCGTCAGGACCACTCCGCTAAGGCAAAATCCGCATTGCGACGCTCCTTCCTCGATGAATATCTGCTGAATCGGGTGAGGCTTCTCCGGCGTGCCCAGGCCCTCCAGCGTCGTGACCTCGTCTTCGCCAACTGCGCTCACCGGCATGACACAAGAGCGCACGACCTGGCCGCGCATAATCACGGTGCAGGCTCCGCATTGCGCCATTCCACAACCAAACCGGGGCCCGCGCAAACCCAACTCGTCGTTTAGAACAAACAGCAAAGGTGTATTGGGATCGACCTCGACAGTGTGCCTGCCACCGTTCACCTTTAAATTAATCCGCATGGTTGGACTCGCTTGCATATTGCTCCTCGTCCGGGAACGAGCACTGTGCAGAGAATCTTACATCCTGGCCGCGCGCACCGTGGTTAGGTCCTCATTTGACAAATCCAACCTCCTCATTTACTTTGCGTTGTAAAGTGTCTTCCTATGAATGAACTCCACAAAGCGCTGGGCGACATCAGCAGCATTCGCCGGGAGATGGCCCGCAGCACGCAGTTTCGCGGCTACGGCCCCGCAACGCTTGCCGCAACGGGTGCCTTCGCCCTGATGGCTGCGTCGGCGCAGGCGCTGTGGCTCTCTGATCCGGCAAAGCAGATGCCGGCATACCTGAGTATCTGGATCTCGACCGCCGTGCTTTCCCTTGGCTTGACCGGAGCGCAGATGTACACGCGCACCCGGCGCCTCCATTCGGGTTTGTCGGATGAGATGGTCCGCATGGCGGTTGAGCAGTTCCTGCCGTCATTTGGCGCTGGTCTGCTTATGACTGTTGTCCTGCTGGCCTATGCTCCCGGCGCTTCGTGGATGCTCCCGGGTCTGTGGCAGGTGCTCTTTAGCCTGGGGATTTTCTCCTCTTGCCGTTTTCTGCCGCGCCCGATGATCGTTGCGGGAGCGTGGTACCTGCTTACCGGGCTGGTCTGTATTGCCCTGGGAGACAGCCGCGCACTTGCACCATGGACCATGGGTCTTTCCTATGGAGCCGGGCAATTGCTGGTAGCAAGCATCTTGCTGGCCGCTACTTCGGAGGGCGCGGATGAAAGCTAAGGCCAGATCCAGCGAAGGCCGGTTCGCGTATCAAGGGTTGGACCGGGTGATCCACGAGCGCGCCCGTCTCAGCGTCCTCACCTCTCTAATCACCAATCCGAAGGGTGTGGCCTTCAATGATTTAAAGCAACTGTGCTCGCTTACGGACGGCAATCTGAGCCGGCACCTGCGAGTGCTGGAGACCGAAAAGATGGTAGAGATTGTGAAAGGGCATGATCGCAACCGTCCGCAAACTATCTGCCGCATCACGCCTGCAGGCCGGAAACGTTACTTGCAATACCTTGCAACGCTCGAACAGGTGGTGAAAGATGCGGCGAAGGTAACTAAAGACGACTCTGCCCCCGCTCACCTGCGGGCTCTGACGCCCTCGCGCGCCTGATTTTTTTTCGGAGGTTACTTTACCATGCAAAGTATCTTACCTGCGCCTCTTGACTTTACAGTACAAAGTGAGGGGCTGCATGTGGCCATCATCATGGACGGCAACGGCCGCTGGGCTGCGCAGCGGGGCAAACCTCGAGTCGCTGGCCATCGCGCCGGAGTGGCCGCCGCACGGCGTATAGTCGAACGCGCCCAGGATGTCGGCGTCCGCTGCTTGACCCTCTATGCGTTCTCCTCCGACAACTGGCGCCGCCCGGCCGTCGAGGTGCAGAGCATCTTCTGGTTGCTGCGCGCCTTCTTGCGTCTGGAAAGAGAAGGCCTTCGGCGTCACGGTATCCGGCTGGAAGTAATCGGCCGGCGCGATCGCCTGCCGCGGTTGCTGCTGCGCGCCATCGAGGAAGCCGAAGCCCTGACTGCGGCGGGCCGTCGCCTGGAGGTGCGGGTTGCCGTGGATTACTCCTCGCGCGCTGCCATTGCTCGTGCCGCTATCGGTGTGTCCATTCCTGCTCTATGGGATGGGCCACGCTCGAACGAACAGCTCGGACCAATACTTGCACAACAACTGACCGCAAGCAGCGGCGACGTCGATCTACTGATTCGCACCGGCGGCGAAAAGCGCCTTTCCGACTTCCTGCTATGGGAGTCGGCGTACGCCGAACTCTTCTTCACCGATCGCATGTGGCCGGATTTCGACGCCTCCGATCTGGACGCCGCGCTCGCGGAGTTCAGGCGCAGGGAACGCCGTTTCGGCGGTGTACCGTCAGCGCCTGCAACCGCCAACTCGCCCGGATAACCCCGCTGCTCGAAGCTGTGCTCTCGCGAGTCACCGGAAGATAAACAGAACAAAGTGGGACAGGCCGACGCTCATGTCCTGCCGGTGATTCACCCATAAACCACGATCTGAGCGGTGCCCCGTCCGCCTCCTCCCGGTAAAGAATTCGTTCAGGGTCTTTTTGCCTCTGCCTCATAGTCCCTGAAGGTCTGCCGGGCCTGCACAAACCCGCCCGGGCTCACATGCACTGATCCCTGGAATGGGCGATTGATGTCCGCAATCGCCACCAGGACCAGCGAAAGCATCAATGAGAGGGCCACAATTTGTGTCATGTGAAGTGCCAGGTTGTCCGAGCCAAAGAGGCAGCAAGACATGATGGTGATCGCCTCTCCCACAATCAACACCGCCCATAAGACCCCGGGCAAGGTCGTTTCACTCTGCAATTGGCGGACGCGGCGGTGCTCCGTCATGTTCGTGAGTTCGGTCATGGTGTGATCGAGGCTGGTGCGCTCCGCCACACTTTGCGGTTCAGCCTGAGAGACGGTCGCCCACAGCTGCTCGGTGATCCGCGTCGCGGTCGGACTTATGCTCACGTGGGCCATGGCGGGCCACTCCTCGTTCAGCATCGCGTCGGCATAGTCGCTGGCCAGTTTTTGAATTCGTATGCGTTGTGGTGCGGGCAAGCCTGCCGCCGAGCGATAGGCATTCACCAGGCAATTGGCCTCGGTTGCAGCATTGATCTCGGCTCTCTCGAAGCTGTCCCAGACCGCGAAGAGCATGAATCCAATAATTACCGCATAGGTTGTGCCCAGAACAGTGACTTGCCATCCGATCAGCTCGTTGTGTTGGCGGCGCAGTGCGGGCGGCCAGAGCACGCGCATGATCCACCAGAAGCCCAGAGCAAGCAGCACCGTCGCGAAAATGTACACGGTATTTTGAGTCATGGTCAGCACAAGCGGCTCCTTCTAGTCACGCGGAATTGATCCATCCCGTGCCGTTCCTTTGTACCGCCTTAGGGAGGCTTGCGCAACCTGAATTGCCGAAATCCTGGGTGCACTGTGCGGCTACTCGGGTCGTTTCAGTATCGCGAGCAGATTCTGGCTCAGAATTGGCGCATGATAACCACAGCCCGTCTCCGCCATGCGCAAAATACGAAAGTGGATGGTCATCAGCCACCAGAGAACTGCGCGCGCAGCGCTCACTATGCCGTGTGTCGCCGGACGGTCCTCGGCAAACCGCACGGCTTGCAATCCACAGGCATTTGCCAGTTGGCGCAGCGAGGCGGAAGTGAACGCCAGTTCATAGGTAAGGTCTCCGTAGCGGACCGCGCCAGAGGCGATCGCCTCGCCATTAGGAACATGGACGATGAAGCTGCCGCCGCGGCGCAGCACGCGCGTGACTTCATCCACCAGCGCCAGCAACTCTTCGCGCGGGAAGTGTTCAAGCACATCAAGGGCGGCGATCACATCGAATCTTTCGTTCTCCTGCGTGCGCAAGTAGGCCATTAGCTCCCGGCAAGAAAGATTGAGTTCGCCCAGCGAACCTGCCGCCTCAATCTGCTGCGCGGAGACATCCACGCCGCTAATGCTTTTGTATCCGGCATCCCGCAGGGCGACCAGCAGCGCGCCGTATCCGCAGCCCAGGTCGAGGATGCGCACGGACCGATCAGCAGGGAAATGCTCTTTGATCAGTCGTTTCAGATAAGGCATGCGCGCCGCGAGCTGCGCGCGCAATAGCTCACCTTGCGAAACCACGTGGCCCGAGGTGTATTGGTCGTACAGCCGCGCCTTCCACGTGAACATAATTATCAGAGGCCTACAGCATTAGAACACCGAGAGGTCGATTGCATCCGCTATTGCTTTATGGCCGGCGTCTCAGGCCCCGTTCCCATGTGCCAACCCACCTCACGGGAATGGATTGCGCGCACAGTTGTCGCAGAGAATTCCCGCCGCGAGCGCTCCGGCAGCGACTAAGCTACGCCGCCTCGGTACCACGCGCCTCCTCCAGTTTCACCTCAATATCCATCTTGCTCTTGCCGCGATAGATCGTGACCTTCACCGTGTCTCCCGCGCGGTGCTGGTTCATGGCGTGCGCCAGGTCCTGCACATCTTGTATCTGCTCGCCGTCAATCGCGATGATGAGGTCTCCGCCGAGGACCACGGGAGTCCTGCCGAAGTACACCCGCTGATTACCGCCTCTCAGGCCTGCGCGCTCCGCCGCTCCCCCCGCCACTACTCGCTGGATAAGCACTCCGGAATCGGCGGCAAGGCCTAACTGTTGCGCGACCTCAGGCGAGATGGGCAGCGGCAATATCCCTAGTGATGGCCGCACTACTCTGCCCAGCGTAATCAGATCGTGCAGCACCGCCTTGGCGGCGTTAATGGGAATAGCAAACCCCACGCCCGCGCTCTGTCCCGCGCCGCCGGTCGCAATCATGGTGTTGATCCCGATGACCTCGCCATGGCTATTCAGCATCGGACCACCGGAGTTCCCCGGGTTGATTGCCGCATCGGTCTGTATCGCTTCGTCGATATACGTGCCGTCCTCTTCGCGCACCTGGCGAATGGAACTGATAATTCCCTTGGTCATGGTCCCGTTCAAACCAAACGGATTGCCGATGGCGAACACCTTTTGCCCCACGCTCAATGCGTGCGAGTCGCCCAGCGTGGCTGGCGTGAGATTGGGGGCATTGATCTGGATCACCGCCAGATCATGCGACGGGTCAGTGCCGACGATCTGCGCCTTGTACTTCTTGCGGTTCGAGAGCACAACCTCGACCAGGCGCGCATCCTTGATCACGTGGTTATTGGTAAGTATCTGGCCCTCTTTATTGAGGACGAATCCTGTGCCCAACCCCTGCTCAGGAACCGCGCCATAGAAGAAATCGTAAGCCACCGCGGTTGACGTAATGTTCACCACGCTGGGCATTACCCGCTTATAGACCGCGATGTTGTTCTGCTCTTCCGGGCCTAGCTCTCCCGGGGCCGCCGCCTGCGTGATCTCCGCCGTCGAAAAATGCTGCTTGACATAGAGCGACGAATCGCCGGCGAATTTCGCGAATGAACCGTTATGCGTGGTGACGAAAAAGAACAACACCACAAAAAACAAGGCGAGAATAATGATCCGTACTCTCATAAGCTTTTAGCTAGAAACCTCAGAATAGCAAAGCGGGTCACAACCATCCCCTTAGCTCCAATGTTACTTTCTCAGCCGCGGCGGCAAGCTCGGCCAGCGACCCGGAATTCTCAATTACAAGGTCTGCTCTCCTCCTCTTTTCCGCGTCCGGCATCTGTACCGCAATTCTTCGCGCCGCATCCGCCCGCGCCGCTTGCAATTCTTCCCCATGATCGCCGGTTACCCGCGCGGCGTAGCGTTCTATCCGCAGCTCCTCCGGCGCGACCACCACCACCGTCTTGTCGAACTGCGACTCGGCGCCTGCCTCATACAGCAGCGCTGCCTCTACCACTGCGATTCCCTGGGGATCGGCATCGGCGATCTCCTCCATCCATCTCTCTTGCTCCCGCAGCACCGCCGGATGGACAATCGCATTCAACTCCGCGATGCGCGGCACATGAGCGTCAAACGCCTTCGCCGCCAGCTTCGCGCGATCAAACGCCGATCCCTCACCCCCGGCCAAGATGTCTCGCCCGAACACCCGCACCACCTCCTCATACACTACGCCGCCCGGCATCATCAACTCATGCGCCAGCATGTCCGCCGACAGGACGTGCATGCCATGCTCTCCGAAGAGGCGCGCCACCGTCGATTTCCCGCTGGCTAGCCCTCCGGTCAAGCCCACCCGCAGCACTAGACGACTTCCCCGGCGAGCCCGCGGCGCAGCTTCGCCGCCTTCACCGTATTCGACAGCAGCATGGCAATGGTCAACGGCCCCACGCCTCCCGGCACCGGCGTGAAGTTGCCCGCGACCTCCGCCACCCGCGGATCACAATCTCCCATCAGCACGTATCCGTTTTTTTGAAATGCCCGCTCGCGTCTCTCATCATCCTGGAAAAACTCGTCGAACCGCTCACGGGATGTGACCTTGTTGATGCCCACATCAATCACCGTGCCCCCCGGCTTTACCATTGCAGGAGTTACCATCCCTGCTTTGCCAGTCGCGCAGACCAGTATGTCGGCCTCCCGGGTGTAATGTTCGAGCCCTCTGGTCTGGCTATGGCAGATCGTGACCGTCGCATCCTGGTGCAGCAGCAGCATGGCAACCGGCTTGCCCACCAGATCGCTGCGACCCAGTATCACCGCATGCGCGCCGCGCATGCGGATCCCGCTGCGCTGCAATATCTCGATCACCCCGGCGGGGGTACAGGGCGCCATCCCCGGACGGCGGGTCTGCAACCGGCCGACACTCAGAGGATGCAGCCCATCCACGTCTTTCTCCGGGCTTACCGCCAACAGCACCGCCTGGGCATCTATCTGCCGGGGCAGCGGCAATTGCACCAGTATCCCATCAATGTTGTCGCGCCCGTTGAGGTCGTCGATTAACGAGAGCACTTCCTCCGTCGTGCTCGACTCCGGTGGAGTGATCTTTTCGCTATAAAGCCCCACCTCTTCGCAGGCGCGCACCTTGTTGCGCACATAGACTTCCGATGCAGGATCATTGCCAACCAGCACCGCGGCAAGCCCGGGGCGGAATCCATGCGCACTCACCCGCTGCACCTCTTCCGCTACTTCGCCCCTGATTCCGGCCGCGATTGCATTTCCGTCCAGTATTTTTGCCGCCATGGGCAACATCTTAAATGCTTATGCGCTCGAACCAGCATCGCCCGAGCTTGGAAGACTGTCCGGCCTCCTGGCGCGTCCGGCCAACAAAACTGGAATCCCGTCTTCCACCGGATAAATTAATCCACATCCAAGACAGCGCAACCACTCGTTCTCCGTTTGGGCAAGTTTCGCCCGGCAGGCGGGGCAGACCAGAATGTCGAGCAAGTCCTGGGAAATCACTCGATGATTGTAGTCTAGTGAACCTCTGGTGACATTCGGAACGAAACCATTCAAATCGGCGTATATTGTTGCAAACCCGGCGGCTGCGCTTAGCGTCGAAGAGAGCTACAGGCTGGTTAGTGCTTGGCGCAAATTTGCCGATACTTGTTTTGAGCGATGTGCAAGCGATGGAGAAGAGCGGTTGTAAATAAGTGTAAGGGGCTGCAACAAACTGCGGATACAGCGTGTCTATATGAGCAGAAATACAGAAGGGTCGGAGGTGGCCAGTATGGTGGAAAAATTCTCAAACGCTGAACTGTCAGCTCTGCGGACCGAACTGCTCAAAGGCAGCCTCGATTCCTTCCAAATCGCCGAACTCTTCAACATGTTCCTGCGCGGACGCGGTTATGGAGTTTCATCCGCGGACGCACTCTGCGGAGTGAGAGGCATCGAGGGCAAGGCCTGCTCGCTTGAGGCCCTCCAGTCGGAGCTGGAGCGCCTCGCTTGGGTGCAGTGAAGCAGTTTCAAGTTTCAAAACCGATATCGATTTTTCTTGAAACTTGAGACTTGAAACTTGAAACTGTTCCGCATGACCCTCGAATCCCTGCGCGCCTTCTGCCTCTCCCTGCCTCATGCGGGGGAAAAAACTGCGTGGGAGAGCCACATCCTCTTCACCATCGCCGACAAAATGTTCTGCATCTCCACCTTCGAGCCCGCCAATCCCACCAAGATGACCTTCAAGTGTGCCCCTGAGCTCTTTGCTGAGCTCTGTGAGCGCGAGAACGTCATCCCCGCCCCCTACATTGCCCGCAATCACTGGGTCTCGCTGACCGAATGGGATGCGCTGCCCGCCGCCGAGATCAAAGAAAGCATCCGCGAATCATACCGCCTGGTATTTGAGCGCCTGCCCAAAAAGAAACAACTTGAACTCGCCACGGCGGCACGGAGCAACGGAGAAAAGAAGAAGCTGAAATAACCAGCCCTCACTTTCTTCTTGTTCTTTGCCTTTGTCTTTTTTGTTGTGTTTTTTGTCTTTGCGATTTGTTCTTCTGCTCTTCCGCTCTGCTGTTCTTTCCTCCGTGTCCTCTGTGTCCTCCGTGGTGAATACGCCCTTCCCTGCTACGATATTCGCAGCCGTGGCAAACCCCATCGACAAAGAACGCCCTCGTGTCCTCTCGGGCGCGCTGACCGAAGCTACCGACGAAGCGACCTACGAACTCAAGCTCCGCCCCAAGCGCTTGGGCGAGTTTATCGGACAATCCAAAGTTAAAGAAAATCTCGCCATCGCCATCGCCGCCGCCCGCTCCCGCAGTGAACCGCTCGATCACGTCCTGCTCTACGGACCGCCCGGCCTGGGCAAGACCACCCTCGCCACCATCATCGCGAACGAGATGGGCGTGGACTATCAACAGACCTCCGGCCCCGCCCTGCAGATCAAGGGCGATCTCACCGCCATCCTGACCAACGTGCGCCCCAAGCAAGTCCTCTTCTTCGATGAGGTGCACCGGCTGCAAGCCGCGCTCGAAGAAATTCTCTACTCCGCGCTCGAAGACTGCCAACTCGACATCATCATCGGACAAGGCCCCTCGGCGCGCACTCACACCATGTCCATCGCGCCCTTCACTTTTGTCGCCGCCACCACGCGCGCCGGGTTGTTATCCGCGCCCTTGCGCTCGCGCTTCGGTATCGTGCTGCGCCTCGATTTTTATACCCATGAAGATTTGCAATTCATCATCAACCGCTCCGCCGAAATACTCGACATCGGAATTGACCCGCAAGGCGCAGCGGAGATCGCCCGCCGCTCCCGGGGCACTCCTCGCATCGCCAACCGCTTGCTGCGCCGCGTTCGCGACTATGCCCAGGTGCGCGGCAGCGGGACCATCGATCACGCGACCGCCTGTGCCGCCCTCGAAATGTTGGAAGTAGACGCCAGCGGCTTCGACGAGATGGACCGCCGCCTGCTCCTGACCATCATAGAAAAGTTCTCCGGCGGACCCGTCGGACTCAACACCCTCGCCGCCGCCCTCGCCGAAGAGGCCGACGCCATCGAAGATATCTACGAGCCCTATCTCATCCAACTCGGATTTCTCGACCGCACCCCCCGCGGCCGCATCGCCACCAAACTCGCTTATGACTACTTCGGGATACCCATGAGTGGAAAGCCGTTGTTGTTCTAAGCATCTCCTCATGCATTTTCATTTTGTGGGGGAGCCTGGATCCATTGTTAGAGACACAGCAATTCGCGATTTCGGATTGACGCGTTCATTAGATGCCGCTAGAATCGGCCAGTGAGTTTTCCTATGAAGGCGTTCCCCCACATGAATCGAGTGCTCACCTCAGTGATAGTGGCTTTGACGATGATGGCAACATCGTTGCTGGCCCAGAAGCCGGATACCACTAGTCCGTTCTCCACCGATACTACCGTAAGTGTCAGTGTTGTGAATGATCCTGCGAGCGGGGTCGCAATCCATTCGCCAGCCGTATCGACGGACCCTGGCCGCCAGCTTTCAGAACTGCATTTTAAGCTGTCGTTGACAGATAATGCTCTTCGGCAGATATTCCTTACGGTCACAGTGTTGTCGCCTGACAAAACTGTCCAGTCCGGAGAAACATGGCCGATCAGCGCGCCTAACGGTCTTCGGAACGGAAATTACGCGGAGCCTTTGCGCGCGAAACTAACACCAGGCGATCACGTAGTGATCAACGTGGATCGAGTGGCTACTAAACAGGCGGCTCTAATTTTTCCAGCGGTTTCCTTCGATGAATTGTTGCGCACGAGCACGGAGCCTGAGGCGCTTCGCCATGTATCCTTTGATACCGTACAACCAAACAATCTATGCGGCCCCGAATTCTGCGATTATTGCGCAGGTCTAGCCACAGGCAGATGCGGCGGTGCTGGGGTCAAGTCCTTTGGCTGCACAATTCACCCCAGTTGCAGTTGCAATTTCACCTGTAAATAACTCCATTCCAGGCTATGATTCAGCTACGGGCACCATTTGCGAACGCTGCCCGTAGCACCTGCAACGTCCTCTCAACCTCGCGCTCCCCATGCGCCGCGCTCACGAAGGCCGCCTCGAACTGCGAGGGCGGCAGCCACACGCCAGCCTGTAACATCGCGCGATGAAAGCGCCCGAATGCTGCCGTATCGCACGTCTCCGCCGAAGCCCAGTCTGTTACCGCACAGTCGCTGAAGAACCATGTGAACATCGATCCTATGCGGTTCATCGTCATCGC
>JBDTLH010000003.1:0-17625 GCA_039934875.1 Acidobacteriaceae bacterium
GCTGTGCCACAAAATCCATGCTCCACCTCTGGTTCGGCCCGGTCGCTGGCCCCTGCGCGACGCGTTGTCGCTGCGCCCGCTCTTTACGCTTCTTGGTACGTACGATCAGACCTTCCTCGGTGTACAAGCGATAGATGCGTTTTGCGTTCACCTCCCAGCCCTCCCGACGCAGCGTAAGGCGGCGGAAACTCTGCTGGGGGAGGCGCTGAGTCGCCTTGTTGAGCTGGCGAAGCAATGAGAACGGACACAGCACCGCATGGTTTAGGGTGCCACACCGGGAGGAACTTAGGGGGCGAAATGGGACGTAAGAGGCTACGAGGACAACTTCGGTGGATTGTTAGGTTTTCTGCGGCAGTCGCAATTGGGCTACTTGCAGCAGGGGCATTATCTGGCTGCGTCGTCGCGGGCGGTTACAGCAACGGCGGCGGCTGGTTTTTCTGGCCAGGCGGCCTTGGTCTTTTGCTTCTCGTTCTAATTGTTCTGTTCTTTCTTCGTCGCCGAAGATGAGTCAGCCTTCTTTAGCTCAAGCAGGTTCCGCAATCGCCTGAGAGACCAAATCCTGTATCTGTCCGGTAAGGTGTCAGCATAGGCGGCCGCGACAGATAACAGTAGCAGGATGAGGAGCTTACGCGTGGAATTGAAACGCTAAAGGTACACGCACGGAAAATCCCACTTCGTCGCTCACAGTTCATTTCTGGGCTGGAGCAGAAGCTTCTGGCTTGTCGTGTTGATTCCAGGTACGTTCAGCCCTCGCGATGTCAGAACTGCTAGGGGATGCAACGGAAATCGAGGTCCCGTACTTTGGGTTGATGGTGTCTGAATGGGTCCTTAGAAGAAGCCTGCGATCCTCAACTGACAACGGCGTTGTGTCAAGCGTGGGTGTTCCAGCAGAGGGGGAATCGAGACTGCCAACTCTCGGTTTTGGGCGGCTCCTAAAGAATGCAACACAGGGACACTCTTCCACATCGCAGGTGATGTAGTTTTGCAGCTCGCCTATGCCATACAAAATAATCGGCGTGTTTCGGGATAAGGATTCAATGAAGGCCAAATGCGAGGCTCTGAAGCTGGCAGGGTACGACGTGTGCGCCGCACTCAATCTTCAGGAGCTCATGCGGCACCTTGAACAGCCCGGTTGCGAAATCGTCCTCATTGGTCATGCTATTCCACCCGAGGAGAAACTGCGCATCGGCTGTTTCGTGAGACAGTATCACAAGCATTGCGCATTGCTGGAGATGTATGGCGATACCCCCGCATTACCAATGGCCCACAGTCATGTCCGACACGAGGACGGCGTAGGAGCACTGCTAGCTGCTGTCGCTGAGTTGCGTCGAAGTATTGCAGCTTGAACGGCTTCCAATGCGCTTAGTGCGTCGTTTTGCCAGTCTGCGACTGGCTAATTTAGCTGACGGCTAGTCTTCGTGACGCGAACTCGACGACCTTTGTGTTCGCAATCGTCTACGTTCGCAATCGTCCCAAATGCATGACCGCGATGAGGCGGGCGCCGTGAAGCCTGGTGCTCTTACACCGGCAGCCTTGCAGAGACTGGCTGTTGCCGCCCAACCGGCTTCTGGACCGGAGCACCGGCTACTTCGGATTGACCTTGGGGGGAACTCCCACTGAACACACAGTGGCAGACAATCTTGTTTGTGCCTACTTTTGCACCCACCCCCAAACTCCTCGCGTACTCTGCGGCATTCAGCACGACGTAAAGTATCTTTGTTTTGAGGCTCTTGGCAAATCACCGGTTGAGGGTAAGGCTGCTAACTCGTTGAAATAGGTTAGACTATCCCTCACAAGCAGGGGTCGTAGGTTCCAGTCCTACAGCGCCCACCAATGAGTTTTGCCCGAAGAGGTGTCCGGATGTGCACGAATAACATACTTTTGGGGATGGGTTTGCAGGAGGATTACCTTAACCTAAGCGATCATGTAGCTTACTTTTGGGAGAGCGACCGCGAGTTCAAGAAGGCGGTGGGCTTTCTGGAGGTGGGCCTGCGGGCCAACGATCATTGCGTCATCTTCGGCTATCAGGACGCAAACGACCGCGTCCTGCAGGTGCTCCGGGAACTTGGCTTTGAACCACGGCAGCTCATGGAGAGCGGGCGTTTGAGCGTGCTCATGGCGAGCGCTACCTGCGATGAGACCCTGGCGGATATTGGCGCCACATTTCAGAAGGCGATCGCGGACGGAGCGCCACTGATACGCCTGCTGGGGAACATCGGATGGAACCGGCCCAAATGGCCCGAGGAAGAAGACTTGCTGGCGTTTGAATCCAGGGTGACGGACGCAGCCCGGCAATTTCCATGTGTGGTGATCTGCATGTACGACATCCGTGCGCTGGCGGGGCAAGTGGTGATTCGGGGCGGTCTGGAATGCCATCCGGTGACGATCCGCGGAAACGTCACCCGCATCAACCCGCACTATGTAGCGGTGGAAGAGTTTCTGGAGAGCCAGCGGAAGAGAATCTCTTAAGCCCCAGGTACGAGGGGAGCTCTTATGCTGGTGCTTCGCTGGCATCGGCAGGTTGCGGATCGCTGTTCCAGATGTCACGGTAGAGGCGCCACTCGCCTTCGATCTGCTTCCAGACGACCAGATATTTTCCCTGGTCGGCCACCGTGGTCTCGTTGTGCAAGCGGTACTGGCCGACTTCGGTCACGGTTGCGTCGGCTTCATCTAGCGATACTGTCTCCAGGTCGATATCGCAGATGCCCATGTCGATCACGCCCTGCCAAAACTTGCAGATGTTCTCCTCTCCGCTGATGGTCGCGACGCCGGGAGGCAACAGCAGCGCCTCGGGGGCATAGAGCTTAGCGAGCCACGACGCGGTCTTGGTATTAAACGCTTCCATGAATTCTTTATTTACAGCGGTGATTGCATCTTTAATGTTTGCCATTTGCTTCCCTTCGCTTGGTTCCGGAGGTAATAGGTTAACAGGAACCTGGCGAGTGAAGACTTGCAAAACCTGAACCGGAAGTTATAGGGCAAAAAAGAACCGCCTCTTTCGAGGCGGCAGTAGGGCAGAGAAAGCAGGCTAGGAGCCGTTCTGGCAGATGCTGCTGAAGGGATAATTCTGGAAGCTGTACCAGCTATTCACAGAGGTGCTGAGCGGCGCTCCGAAATAGCCGATAAATACTTCGTCTTGCAGATTATAGGTAAACCCATGCAGGACATACGGAAAACCTCCGTAGTTGGCAGTGCCTTCGAGCGGATCGCCCACTTCGAGGATGCCGCAAGGGGTATTGTTGCCGCCATTGAGCAGCGGATCGTCCATCCACTCGGCGACTTCGTGCGACAACGCGGAGACATCTTGCGAGAAGACGCCCGGATGATCGTCGTAGTCGAACATGGCATAGCTCTGGCTGCCGGTGGCACTATGATAGCCGCCGATGCAGCATCCCCCCTCGGTGAGGTACACGTCGTTCACGATGAAGATGGGGAACGTCGCCGGGGTGATGGCCGGGTGGGCAGACATATAAGCGTTGATTTGGGCATCAAAATAGTTGATGTCAACCTCTCCCGCCGCCGGACCGAAGGGATGTCCGATGAAGCCGTCCTGCGGGGGAACAGTCAGCGTCAGGGTGGGAAGAACCGTAACATGGGCGGTAGGTCCACCCAATAGCGTGTGCGATCTGGGGTTGTTCCGGACGATGCTCCAGAAGTTGCCACGCTGGAAGGCATCCACGTACTGCGTGTGACCAAGGTCCACGCCGCCCTGTTTATAGTCAGTCGTGAGATCGAAGACCGGGGAAAGAACAGTGCGGGCCAGAGCGCTGGAGGAGCCGCCGTTGAGCGGGCTGAAGTTGGTGCCGGAAATCGTCATAGAAACCGGAATCACGAACGTCGGGATTAGGGCTGAGGTGTTGGTCGAGGGGTCAGCTCCAACCATTTGATAGGAATAGTTGGTCCCCTGATGGTTGAAAGTGCCATTCCACACCTGCAATTGGCCGGCTGGCTGCTTGACATTGGGAGCGAGCTCCTTTTTCGGCAGCACAACAAACCTCGGTGAAACTCTTTGTCCATTGTCATCGGTTTGCGCCATACCCACTGCGGAAAGAACGCCGCAGGCTAACAGGGTAAACGCCGTCGCCTGGCAAAGCCTTGCGATTTGCATTTTCATTGGTTCTCCTGATTCTAGATTTGGGGGATTCTTAAAAAATCGAATCGAGAGAAGACTACACCCAGCAGCATCTTGTCAGTAATAATAATTCCGAGAAAATGCACGTAATACCTTACTTAATCTACTCTAATAACTATTGGCGGTAGTATGATTAGCTATTTTCTTAAATAAGAAATCCAAATCCTGCCCAAATTAAATACCTAAAAAGTTTCCGATGATCCGCTTTCCGTGTTCAGTAAGTACGCTTTCGGGATGGAATTGGACCCCTTCAATTGGATATTCGCGATGCCGCAATCCCATAATGACCTCTTCGCCATCAGGCTCGATGGTGTGCGCGGTGACCTCGAGTTCCTCCGGCAGGTTTTCCTGGGAGACGATTAGCGAGTGGTAGCGGGTGGCGGTCATAGGATTTGGAATTCCGGCAAATACTCCTTCCTGATTGTGCTCGACGGAGCTGGTTTTGCCGTGCATCAGGCGATGGGCGCGCACTATCGCTCCTCCGAATGCCGCGCCGATGGCCTGGTGCCCGAGGCAAACGCCTAATATGGGAACCGTTGGCCCAAGCTCGCGGATGAGCTGCATCGAGACGCCCGCCTCGCGCGGGGTGCAGGGGCCTGGCGAGACCACGATCTTTTCCGGTTGCAAGGCGCGCACCTGATCGACGGTGATCTGGTCGTTGCGGCGGACGATGACCTCCGCGCCGAGCTCGCCAAGATATTGCACCAGGTTATAAGTGAAGGAGTCGTAGTTGTCGAGCACGAGGACCATTGGTAATAGTGTAATGAAGTCGCGAATCCCCGGAGTCGCTGAATCGGTGCATGGCTAGCTACACGCAGCGGGTACACTGATTGGGTGAGTCACGTTGAATTGACCAGGCGCGTGTTTGCGCGATCGTGGAGGGAGATTATCGGGCGGTCGGAGCAGTTTCTTGCGATCAGCGCGCCGCCGATTTTCGTCTTGATGTTATTGGGCTATCTGCTGTCCCAGATGTCCGTGCAATTATCCGCGTCAGGATATCTGGCAAGTCAGCAGCACCTGCGGCTGTATCTCGCGTCGGCGTACCTGGTGCGCTACTTGGAGTGGCTGGTGGCATTCATCGCCTTCGGCGCCCTGGCGGCGATGGCCGAGGGCGCGCGCACCGTCAGCGCAAGCTTCCAGCGAGTACGCGGCGTCTTTGGGCGACTGGCCGGGCTATCGCTGCTGATCGCCCCCGCCTTCCTGATCACCGGACTGGCGTCAAGCCTGCCCGCACTGCTGCCACGTATGGTCGCGGGAGCGCCCAAGTGGCTGGCCTCACCCTGGATGCTCTATCCGTGGACGTGGCTACTGTTCACCCTGTTCGCTTTGCTCCTGTTCGGCGTACCCGCCCTCATCGATCGTCCCGTCTCCTCGCTGGATGCTCTGGCGGAAGGGGCCCGGGCAAGCCTGGGTACTTTTCTCCCGCGCGCCGCAATCGTAGGCGCGTTCGAGATAGCTTTGATGATCGCCGTTCCTCTGGTGTATTTGTGGTTGGGGCGAAGCTTGCAACATTCCGGCAATATTCGCGCCGTTTTGTTGATTTATGGCTTGCTCTCAACATTTGCCGCGAAGCTGGTGGAATTCGCCGGTCTCTACGCGATCTGCGTGATGTATCGCGAACTGCGACAGCAGCGCGCGGTCACGGGATAGGTGTGCCCCGGAAATCTGTGCGACACGGAGAAGTTGCACAGATCCTGGGGAGGCAGCAAAGAACGCTGCCTCCCCAGGATGACCTTCGAAGAACAGGATTTCAATTCGAAGAGTACGGCAACTGAAAAACTGCCTTAGGCGTAGATACCCCGCTGCTTGATGGTAAAGGCAACCCGATCGAGCGCCAGCATGTAGGCGGCGATGCGGTTGTTCACGCTGTGGGTCTCAGCGTAGCGCACGACATCGTCGAAGCTCTCGATCATAATGTGCTCGAGTTGTTCATTGACCACCGATTCCTTCCAGAAATAGCCCTGGCGATCCTGCACCCATTCGAAGTAGCTAACGGTAACGCCGCCGGCATTGGCGAGAATGTCTGGGATGACAAAGACGCCCTTCTTCTGCAGGATTTCATCGGCGAGAACGGTAGTGGGACCGTTGGCGCCTTCCACGATCACCTTGGCCTTGATGTTGCTAGCATTTTTCGAGGTGATTACGTTCTCAGTGGCGGCGGGAATGAGTATCTCGCAATCCTTGATCAGCAGTTCAGCCGGATCGTGGGCCTCCGCGCCCTTGAAGCCGGTAACGGAGCCGTTGCGCAGGCGGTGCTCGATCAGTTTATCGACGTCAATACCATTGGCATTGTAGAGGCCGCCGTCAAATTCGGCGATGCCAACAATCTTGTAACCGGCATCGGACATCAGCTTGGCGGCGTTCGAGCCGACATTGCCGAACCCCTGAATCACGACGCGGGAGCCGGCTGCCATGCCGAGCTTTTTCATCGCCTGGTCGGCGACGATCATCACTCCGCGTCCGGTGGCTTCACGCCGCCCGCGGGAGCCGCCGATATTGAGTGGTTTCCCTGTTACGACGGCGGTGACGGTCTGGCGCATGTGCATGGAATAGGTGTCCATGATCCATGCCATGACTTGTTCATTGGTGTTCACATCCGGCGCGGGCACGTCTTTTTCCGGACCGATGAATTCAATCAGCTCCGAGGTGTAGCGGCGGGTCATGCGCTCGAGTTCGCCCATCGACATTTTCTTGGGATCGCAAATGACTCCGCCTTTTGCGCCCCCGAAAGGGATGTTGACGACAGCGCACTTCCAGGTCATCCAACTGGCGAGAGCGCGCACCTCGTCCAGCGTAACGTCGGGCGAGTAGCGGATGCCGCCCTTGGCGGGACCCCGGGCCATCGAGTGTTGCACGCGATAGCCGGTGAATACTTCGATACGGCCGTCGTCCATCTGCACCGGAATGTGCACGATGATCTCGCGGTTGGGGTAGCGAAGGACCTTGAACAGGCCCTCATCAAGGTTCAGCTTCTGGGCGGCGAGATCGAAACGCGCGGCTTGCGCCTCCCAAGGATTGAATTCTATGTCGTCGAGCGAGTGGGTGGACATCATCTTCTCCGAAATTTACCGGCGTTATCGCGTATCAGGACAGGCCGTTTCCCCAGTTTTGGGAGTTGGCTGAAGTTACCGTGTCCTCTCCGCGCTGATGTGCGTTTCGATGACAAGTGATCACAGGCCAAACCTTGAAGTATAGGTGGAGCGAGCAGGTATCGGCAAGCGGGATGCCAATCCCGTGTAGATGCTCCAAGATAATGTCACCCCCTAACTGCAACGACAAAATGTCACCCTCAGAGGATGGTGACCTTGAGTCAGATCGCCGGCAATTTACTTTCAGGATTTAGCGCGATGGATATGCCCACGCAGCCGGCTATTTGGTTCCCTACTGTTTCGGCGGAACCACGGGTGGTTGTAGAGGCGGCGGACTGAGTGGGTCCTTGGGCTGGAAACTGTCGCCCGTATGCACTTGCGAAAAGCAAGACCGCCGAGACAAATGTGGTGACCAGAAAATTGGTTAAACCGGCTTATGAAACCCTCCCGCATTTTCCATTGCGGATGTGCAAGGTTAGTGCCCAGTGCTTTCATACGCTTCCTCCGCTCTCCCTGGGCTCCGCTGGAAGGGGCCGGGGTTGGTCCATGTTTCGCTCCTGCACATTTCGGAGGGGAATCCGCGATAAGGTTGCAGATCTTCAGTGGCGTACTTGTACCCAGAAAGCCGCATAGCCTGACGGGCAGTGAGGATCAAACTCGTCAAACCGCCCACTGTCTGGTGAAACCGCCGAAACAAATTGGCCGCCGCTCGAAGTTGTCGCGGGATTGAACCTCTCGTATTGTCCTTGCCCGATCCAGTACTCCCAGCCCGGTTTTGCCACTGATTTGATGTAACTCGCCACCCGATATTTAAAGGTGTCCATCTTGCTCCCGGCTTCAGGTTTGCTCCATGAGCGATTGTTGGCAAGGTCCGCCGACACACACAACAGAGCGTTGAAGCTCGTGGGAGGCGTGATGAAGCCACCCGTTCCAATCGGATCGTCGGCAGGCGGGCTAGCCGGCGGAGGAGAAGGAGCGGTCGGGGGAGGAGGTGTGGCAGCGGGAGTGGCGGAAGGTGCGGGGCTTGTAGAACTGTCGCTGGGGATGCCGACTTCATCTCGACAAGCCGCCAGAGCTTCGCGACCATTCTTAATACCACGCCGGGCTTTGCAGTCGTCGAGTCGTTCCGCCAGTTCCCTTTCCTTCCCTTGCAGCTTGGTCCCATTAGAATCGACCAGGTCGCCATCCTTGTCTTGAAAGATCGACCGCCCGTCAGGCAGGACCACGGTGTTTTCGTCCATTTCCGCGATCTTCTTTACCACCTTGGTATCCTCGTCCTCCAGTGCTTTTATGATTTGCTGGTTACGGCGCTTTTCCTGATCCAGCTCGATGCTTAGACGGAAGAGCTTCACCTGGTCGGCATCGCTCTTGGTCGCCCAAATGGCTTTGGAATCAGCGTTGAGGAAACTGGTATAGAAATGGTCGAAAGCCGGATCCACCAGTCCCGTCATTTCATCGGCAAGAGTTTGATTGGGGTTCTCCGCCGCGCCCTTCTTGATCCTCAGGAGAATTGTCTTGGCCCCGGGCGATTCTTCGTCGGGGTGCTTCGTGTCTGGGGTAAAGAGTGCCTGGATCATATTGGCCATCGCGCGACTTTCTTCAATCTCTTGGGCGCTCTTTGGCTTGCCGCCGCGATCAGTCTTCGACATCAGGTTCTTGATCGCATTGTCCACGCTGCCCATAATCGCCTGACGTTGCTGCGACTCGGACTGCTTGGCTAGCTCGGCGACCGTTTGCGAATTTGCCAGGGCGGCGCCAAACGCAAGCAGCCCCAGCAACGCGACCAGCCTCAACACTTGTAGATTCATGCAGCCACCTCACTCAGATTGCTGGACCCTACAACTAGCATCTGTTCCTCACCCCCGGTGAATCTCGGGAATTGTACTCTGAATTGGCCTCTATGAGACGGAAGGAAGGATTGGCTTGTCATCGGCCCTACTGTGGCTGGAAGTTTGGCTTGAAACATCAATGCACCTTCCACTGCGTGGACTCGACCACCCGGATGCTGCCCTTGGACACTTTCTGTCCGCAATAAGGCGACTCGACCTGCCCTGCGGCCTCCAGCGTCTTGCCGATCAGGGCAGAGAGATTCAGGCCGACTTTTTCCTTGAACAGGTCGGGGTATGGGGAGCAGACGACGAAGGTGGCATCGGGCGATTCCTTGAAGTAGATCGACACCCACTGCGGAGAGCTATTCTGGTCGACTTCCACGCGCGACACGGTGCCAACGACGGCGACGTTCTGCCCCATCCAGCGGGGATCGTAGGCGGCGGGAGACTGGGTCGTTCCGGCCCATCGCTGGCGGTTGTTCTCTTCTTCGCGCCGGACCATTTGCGCCGGAATCTTCGCGTCGCGGTTGCCGGCAGCGTCCGCGGCGAGGATCTGTTTCTGTTTCTGTTCTCTGGCCGCCTGCTGTTCCCGCGCGCGCTTCAAATCCGCTTCCGCCTTGTCGAGGGCCGCCTGCGCACGCTGCTTGCTCTGGGCATCCGCGGCGTCCATCACCGCTTTGAGCAATTTACCGAGGATCTTCATGCTTTGATCGGTGATTCCGTCAATGGGTGTCGCGGCGGCGTCCGCGGCGCTCTCCGTTCCCTGCGTTGCATGCATCTCCCGATCCGTCGCGCTGGGGTAGATGTTCAGGTAATAGTGCGTCGCTTCGCACTCGTAACTTCCGTCCTGAACGCCTGCCGCCGATGTCCGATAGCCGCAAAAGTGTGGTTGGGGGTTAAAGAACAGCGACGAAGTAAGAGGAAGGAGTGGGCCTTGTCCGAGATCCCGGCCTCGACCAGTTTGTTTCAGGGGGGCGCAATCGGTCGAAAAATCATCGTCGATGACGTAATAGGTCGTACCTCTCCGGGCGCACATGATCTTCGAGGCGCCTGTCAATATTTCGTGGTTTTGGAGCCACGCGGAAAACGTACCGAGATCGGGTACATGGGCGATGGTGCCCGATTCCCAGCCGGGCTTGGAATCAGTCAGACCAAACGCAATATAGGAGGGATTTTCGTCCGGAATTTTGACGATTGTGCAGTTCCCAGGAGGCACGGTTGAGCCCTCCATGATCCAGTAATATTTATCGAAGCCCCGCAGGATGTCGTTGCCTCTGTTTGCCTCTACGACTTCGACCGCTACGGTGCCTTTGTTGCAGACGTACATATCCGATCCAATCAAGCGGTTTTCTTGAGCTTGCAAAGGCATAGCGGAGCCCAGGACGATCAACACCAGTGCGACTTGCAGTGGAAGTTTAGTACCGATCGCTTTCATACGTACTCTCTACTCTTCCCAGGTCCCGCTGGAACAGATCCAAGATGGATTCATCCACACTTTGGAAGCCAGTTACAGCATCCAGATTGTCGCAACAAGACCAGGAACCGGTTCATGTTTCGCTCCTGTAGATTTCGGGGGCCTACGGATTGCGGAGGGGAATTTGCGACCAGAACGCAAGATCGTATGAACGGAAAAATCTTACTGCGTAAATCGTGCAGAGTCAATCATTTTCAGTCCGGCACTGGCAAATGCGCCTGTATTCATTTGCCTGAATCGAGTGGATCGAGCCCATAGCTTTAACGGAAAAACAATCTGCGCCACAAACTCTTCTTTTCGGTTTCGCCGGCTCATCCAGCCACCTCCCATCCCGATCTGATTTCACTTCCCGGCCAACTTGGTCGCGGCCGCGCATACGTTCTCCGGAAATGTAAAGCGTTCTTCGATCAGGGCGGCGGTCTTGCCATCCTTGCCGAGCTTATAAGTAGAGATTGCGGCGCGAAGCGCTATGCCGCCTATTTCCGTCGTTACGATCCACCGGCTGCCGATATTCCAGACGAAGATGTAGCGTCGACGCTTATGCCCGTTCACGTATACGTCGGTCGTGTCAAACGGCTCACCCGGTAAAGCAATGTCGCCCGGCAAAGCGTCGCGCAAAGCAGGTGGCAACCCGGAGGGAAGAGCGACCTTGACGGCCCGCGGCGGCACAGGGCAGTCCGAAAGCGCTGCCTGCGCGGGCGTGGCAGATGCAGCCATCGCCAACGCGCATGCCATGGCGCAAATCCATTTCATCGCTCGCTCTCCTTCCCGTGATCAAACCTAGCCCGCGATCATGATGTACAGCAGAACTTAGCCACAAACAATCATTCCGGAGGGGAATCTGCAACCAGTAGGCAAGCTCGACTGGATCATAGCCGGGTGAATCTTGCAGGGTCAACTGTTTCAGTCCGGCTTGCAGATGCTCCAGGATAATGTCACTCTCCAGGGATGGTGATCTTGAGTCAGAAGAAATGCGGTAGGCCATCTTCAGGGCGGCTGTCTAGAGTGTGTCTCGATCCGCATCCAAAGTTGAGTGACGAAGCGTGCGCCGGAACCGCGAATTGGAACGTCAGGATGGAACTACAAGCACTGGGTGGGCAGGTATTATCCTGATAAAACCAGTGCGGCGAAGATGCTGGCGCGCTATATCGAGGACTTTGACACCGTCGAGCTGAACAATTCGTTTTACAAGCTGCCCAAGCCGGAGACCATGCGGGCATGGCGGGGTGCGGTGCCCGAGACATTTGTATTCGCGCTGAAAGCCAGCCGCTACATTACCCACAATTTGAAACTCAAGAATCCACAGAATGCGCTGGACAAATTCTTGCCCATCGCGGAGATGCTGGACAAGAAGCTGGGGCCGATTCTGTTTCAATTACCTCCAAAGTGTAAGGTGAATGTCGAACGGCTGGACGAATTCTTATCGCTCATGCCGCGACATCATCGTTATGCGTTCGAGCTGCGAGAGCCGAGTTGGATGTGCGCTCCCGCCTATGACGTTTTGCGGAAATACAATGCCGCGCTGTGTATCTTCGAGATCGCGGGCTATCACGCTCCGCTGGAGCTGACGGCGGACTGGACCTATGTGCGGCTGCACGGTCCGGGAGGCAAATATCAGGGCAACTATTCCGACCCAAGGTTGCAGCAGTGGGCGCGGCAGTTGCGGAAATGGCGGGGCAGTGGAGTCGCATCGTACCTTTACTTCGATAATGATGAGGCGGGCTACGCGGCGAAAAATGCGTTGCACTTGAAGCAGCTATTAACGGTGTGCAAGTAGAACATACGTGCCTCGGCTCGTTTTGAATCAATAGTCAATTGCGCCTCAAGTCTGCTCGGATACTCAGTACACCTGCACACCCGCCATCGCCCGCAACCGCCGCACCCGCTCCGCCGTGGCGGGATGGGTGGAAAAGAGTTTGGAGAAGCCCTGCATGATTCCTCCGCCGTGCAGCGGATTCATGATGTAGAGGCTTGCCGTCGCGGGGGTTGCGGTCTGGTTGGGGATGCGCTGCGCGCCGACGTCGATGCGTTCGAGGGCAGAGGCGAGAGCATCGGGGTCGCGAGAGAGCTTGGCGCCCGATTCGTCGGCTTGAAATTCGCGCTGACGGGAGACCGCCATCTGCACCAGAAAAGCGGCTATTGGGGCGACGATGATCATGACGAGCTGGCTCAGACCGCCGCCGTCGCTCTCCCGGTCGCGCCCGCCATATCCGCCGAGTAACATGCCCCAACGCAACATGCTGGCGGTGTAGGAGATTAGCGTCGCGAGCATGGCGGCGATGGTGGCAATCAGGATATCGCGATTTTTGACGTGACTGATCTCATGCGCCAACACCCCGCGAAGCTGTCGCCGATCGAGCATCTGCAGGATGCCGGTGGTGACGGCGACGGCGGCGTGGGTGGGATTGCGTCCGGTGGCGAAGGCATTAGGTTGCGCCTCGTCGATCAGATAGATGGGCGGCATGGGGATACCCGCGTTGCCGGTGAGTTCGCGCACCATGTCATAGAGCCAGGGGGCCTCGTTTTCCGGCAGCGGGCGTGCCTTGTTCATGCGCAGCACGATCTTGTCCGACCAAAAGTAGGAGACGAAGTTCATGATGATGGCGATGGCGAGAAAAATCGGCAGATACGCGCCATGGCGAATGGTGCCGCCGATGGCGACGAAGATCGCGGTGAGCACTCCCAATAGCAGGATGGTTTTGATGGTGGTCAAGATGGCTCCTGTCGAATAGCAACTGGCGATTGGCCGCTGGCGGCTAAAAGCTACCAGACACCAGCTTCCAGTTCTATGCTGGCATATTAGATTGTGCTACGAAGAGAAGGGTTCATGAGGTAAGCTGTTGCATCCCCCAATCATTATGAGGAAAGAATGAGATCGAAGCTGCAATGTCTGGCTGCCTTTGCGCTAGCCGGGTTGTTGTGCGTTCCTCCGGCAATCGGATGGGGAAATGAGGGCCACCTCTGGATCAACCGCGCGGCAGCACTGAACATGCCACTTGATTACCCCAAATTTATGCGTACGCCCGCAGCGGTGGAACAGATAGAGTACCTTGGCCCAGAGCCCGACCGTTGGCGTTCGGCCACCGAGCCATCGCTCAAGAACGCGCAGGAGCCGGAGCATTTTATCGATCTGGAGATGCTCGCTGGCTTTGAATCGGCGATGGGCCCGCTGCCGGTCAGGCGTTTCGACTACTACCATCAGTTGGCGGAATTCGCTCGGGGACAGGCGGAGAAAGGGAATCCGCAGGCAAAATTCCTCACCCCGGAGAAGATCGGTTTGCAGCCCTGGGCCACCGCCGAAATGTGGCAGCGGCTGATCGTCGCCTTTCGCGAATATCGCCAGCTAAAAGCCGAGCATAAGCCCACCGCGGGCGCGGAGCAAGCCGCAATCTTATACGCCGGAGTGCTGGGGCATTATGTGGGGGACGCGGCGAACCCCTTGCACACCACGGTCAGATACAACGGATGGACGGGGCGCAATCCGGAGGGATACACCACTTCGCACAAAATCCACTCGCAGTTTGAGTCGATCTATGTAAAAGACAATCTCAAGCCTGCTGAGGTGCGCATTGGACTTCATCGCGCCACCGCGCTCTATGACGATAATCAAGCGGCCGCGGGTGGATGGCAGGCAGAGTGGGACGACTACATCGATTACCTAAAACATTCGAACGAATTAGTGGAACCGCTTTATAAGCTGGAAGAAGACGGTGGATTCGAGGGCAGGGGCACTCCCGAGGGCCATAAGTTTGTGGTTGATCGCCTGACCGCCGGCGCACAAATGCTCTCGGATATGTGGTACACGGCGTGGAAGCAGAGCGCGGTGGAGCTGGCGGCGCGGAAGCATTGATATAGGAGCATATGGATTCGCCCCCAGAACAGGGTCAACATGCAATTCCAATCAGGCGGAAGACCAATCACTTACGATCCGCAACGCTCACTCGAACTGCTCCGCCTCGGCTCGGGCCTTATGGACGCAAATTTCCGCGAGGGACAAGAAGAGGCAATTCGCCACATCGTCGAAGGACGAGGCCGTCTTCTGGTGGTCGAAAAGACAGGCTGGGGCAAGAGCTTCGTCTATTTCATTGCGATCAAGCTGCTGCGCGAAGCAGGCCACGGTCCCGCGTTATTGATATCCCCATTGCTGGTACTGATGAGAAATCAAATTTCGGCCGCGCGGCGCATGAACGTCCGCGCCGCCGCCATCAACTCGGACAATCAGGTGCAGTGGGACGAAATAGAGTCGCAGCTCGAAGGAGACGAAATTGATATCCTGCTGATTTCGCCGGAGCGGCTGGCAAACGAACGGTTCAGAACAGAGGCTCTAGCGCGGATAGCGGAACGAATATCCTTGCTGGTCGTCGATGAGGCGCATTGCATCTCCGACTGGGGACACGATTTCCGCCCTGACTACCGTTTGCTCGAACGGACCGCGCGTACACTGCCGCTTAATATGCGGCTCCTGGCCACTACCGCGACCGCCAACAACCGCGTCATGGATGATCTCAAAGCCGTCCTGGGGCCGAATTTGCGGGTGTCGCGCGGGGACCTGAGCCGCCCGTCCCTCACCCTGAAAACCATCCGCATGCCCTCGCGCGCGGAGCGGCTGGCGTGGCTGGCACAGCGCTTGTGCGAGCTGCCCGGCCATGGAATCATCTATACCTTGACCGTTCGCGATGCGAATACGGTCGCCGGATTCTTGCAATCCGGCGGTCTTAACGTCGAAGCCTACACCAGTCAGGCGGGGGCACGGCGCGAAATGCTGGAAGAAGCTTTGGCCGAGAACCGTGTTAAAGCGCTGGTGGCGACCGTCGCTCTCGGCATGGGCTACGATAAGCCTGATCTCGCTTTCGTAATCCACTATCAGACACCCGGCTCAGTGGTCGCTTACTACCAACAGGTGGGGCGCGCCGGACGCGCCATTCCCGCTTACGGCGTGTTGCTCAGCGGAGAGGAAGATACCGAGATCACAGAATATTTCATTAAGAATTCTTTTCCTACGCGGGAAGAGGTGACCCAGCTCATCCATGCGCTCGAAGCCGCGCCGGAGGGGCTCTCAATCCCAGAGATGCAATCGCGGGTGAATATGAGCATGGGCAGGATCCGGCAGACCGTGAACATGTTGGGCCTCGAATCTCCCGCGCCCATCGTTAAGCAGAAAGCCAAATATCAACTCACCTCCGCGCTGCTGAGTGAAAGCTTTTGGGCGCGCGCCGACCGCCTTAGCGCGCTGCGCCGTGCGGAACAGCGGGAGATGCAACGCTATGTGGCATTGGCCTCGGGGCATATGAAATTTCTTGTCCAGGCGCTCGACGGCGATCCCGATTCCGTGACGGCGCCTGATTTACCTCCTCTGCCTGATACCGCCGATCCAGAGTTAATCGAGGAGGCAATCAGGTTTCTGCGGCGCACCAGTTTGCCCATTGAGCCTCGGGAGCGATGGCCGGCCGGAGGAATGCCGATTTTTCGTTTAAGGGGCGCGATCCCATCCGAGCAGCGGGCACGGCCCGGAAAGGCGCTTTGCCGATGGGGCGATGCCAGTTGGGGTGGACTGGTGCGAACGGGCAAGTACCAGCACGGCCATTTCGCGAACGATTTGGTCGCAGCCTGCGCCGAGATGCTTCGCGAGTGGGCCCCTCGGCCCTCTCCCGCGTGGGTCACCTGCGTCCCCTCACTGCGTCATCCTCAACTGGTCCCCGACTTCGCACATAGATTAGCGCTGGCGCTTGGCTTACCATTTCATATAGTGCTGAAGAAAACCGACGATCGCTCGGAACAGAAGACTATGGCGAACAGCATCCAGCAGGCCCGCAACCTGGATGGCTCGCTTGCGGTCGAAGGCCATGTACCGCACGGGAATGTGTTGCTGGTGGATGACATGGTGGATTCTCGCTGGACGATTACCGTTGCCGCATGGCTTCTACGATTGAACGGCAGTGGTGAAGTGTGGCCGCTAACCCTGGCGCATGCAGGACACATATGATGAACTCGTCCCTTTCGCTCAATACTCAGGCAGCCCTCTTGTTTACCGCCCCTTTGATGGCGGGCGAGGGCGCCACCGCCTCTCCAGAGCTGTTCACCCATGGCGAATGGAAGCGGCTGCTGCTTCAGCTGCGCGGTCTGGACCGCCGACCCGCCGATCTCTTGTCCGGTTGCGACTGGTTTCCCGAGCTGGGAACGGCGATCTCGGTGGAACGGGTGCAACGGCTGTTGGCCCGCGGCTTCCAACTGAGTCAGGCACTCGATCGGTGGCTGGCACGTGCTATTTGGGTGGTGGGATGTGATGATGTGGATTACCCTCCGCGTTTGGCCGCACGGCTCAATGACAATGCGCCCGCCGTGCTCTACGGCTGCGGAGACGCAAGTCTGCTTGAAACCGGTGGCCTTGCGGTGGTGGGATCTCGCAACACCTCTGACTCGCTGCTCGCATACACACTCGACATCGGTCACCTGGCCGGCCGTTCGGGTACGACGCTGATCTCAGGCGGCGCGCGGGGGATCGATCAAGCGGCGATGCGGGGCGCGCTCGAAGCCGGAGGCAAGGTAAGCGGCATCTTGTCTGACAGTCTGGAGCGCGCCGCACTCAGCCGAACAAATCGCGAGTGGCTTAGGGATGGCCGCTTGGTGCTGGTCTCGTCCTATGATCCCAGTGCCGGATTTAACGTGGGTCATGCCATGAATCGCAATAAGTTTGTATATGCGTTTTCCGATGCCGCGCTGGTGGTCAGCTCTGACCATGAAAAAGGCGGCACTTGGACGGGCGCCACCGAGCAGTTGGATAAACTGCGGCTGGTCCCGATTTACGTCCGCTCCACTGGCGGATCGGAAGCTGGACTGGATGCCCTTATGGGCAAAGGCGCGCTTCCGTGGCCCAACCCGCAAACGCCGGAAAGCCTCTCCGCCCTGATCGAGGCAGCTCTTGAAAGCCACACCGGAGCGGGAGACGAGGTCCAGCCGGCGCTCTCACCGGCTGAACTCCCTTTTCACGTGGTGCGCGGCCTGCTTACGCAGTTCCTTGCCGCTCCCAAGAAAGAAATCGACATAGCATCTGAACTCCGGGTCTCAAAAGCACAGGCCAAAGTATGGCTCCAGCAGCTGGTC
>JBDTLH010000004.1:0-3392 GCA_039934875.1 Acidobacteriaceae bacterium
CTGTATTTTCTGACCATCTTCGATCGCCTGCCGCGTTTGGTGAGGGTGGAGCTGACGGTGGCGCTGGGGCTGATGCTGGTAGGGCTGGGGCTGCTGATGTTTCCCGCGGCATATCACCAGATTGTGGCGCGCGGCGAAGACTCCGCCGACCTTCACGTACAGGCGACCATGGTGACGGATTGGACGTTGATCACCTTCGCCATCGGGCTGGGGTCCTATTCGGCGATGGCGGCTTATGAGGTGATGGGCTCGTGGTGGGCGGCGGCGGTGGGCATCATAGGATTCCTGCTCTCGGTGGCGTTCTGGTATCTGTTTCCCTGGAGCGCGCGGCGCAACCACCAGGGAGCGCGCGCCACTTACCGCAAGTTGCAGGCGGTGGAATCAGAGCAGAGGAGAGAGAAGGGCGAGATGACCTCGATTGACGAGAAGATCAAGACCGCGCTGATCGAGTGCCGCATGGTGCTGCCCGGGGCACAGGCGTTGCTGGGTTTTCAGCTCGTGACGTTCGTGGAGCCGGGCTTCGAGCCGCTGCCCTATCCGGACAAGCTGATGCACGTGGGCAGCTTGATGGCGATTGGCATCAGCACCATCTTGTTGATGGCGCCGGCGGCGTTTCATCGTATTGCGGAGGGGGGAGAGAACACAGAGCGCATGTACCGTTACACTTCGCGGCTGCTGCTGTGGGCAATGTTCTTTCTCGCGCTGGGCATCAGCAGCGACTTCGCGATGGTGCTGCACAAAGTCAGCCACTCCTATCCGGTGGCCGGAGGAGTTTCCGGCACGCTGCTGGGGCTGTATTTCGCGCTGTGGTTTGGGTATAGCTGGTGGAAGGGGGGAAGTCAGCAATTAGCAATTAGCAATTAGCAATTTGAACCGGAGTGAGACTAGTGCGCTAAAATCGCGGGATTGGAGGGGCAATCTACTGTGACGTCGATCCTCTGACACTTTGACGCAGTCTGGCTCGCAGTCTGGCCGGCATTCGGAAACTTGTGAGAGCGAGTCTTTGGAGTGCGGCATCGAGATTTATCAAGCCAAGCTCACCCGCGAATAAATAGGAGCTCAATCGTTCCAGTGGTCTCTATTCCGCGACTGTTCGCCTCCGCCGAACCTGCTCTGTCGTCGATCAGAATCAGTCGATGTTCCTCTATTCGATGACCAGCAGGGCGCCTTCTTTTTGCTCCTCGTTTTGGCCGACAGGGCGGTAGAAGAGGTTGTTGTTGTCGAGATAGACTTCGACAAATGCGGGGCGCTCTTTGATGGTGCCCTGGATCAGGGCTTCCGAGAGCGGGTCTTCGACGTAGCGCTGGATGGCGCGGCGCAGCGGACGCGCTCCGTAGCTGCGGTCGATGAGGGTCTTTTCGAGGATCCACTTCTTGGCGTCTTCGGTGACGCTGATGGTGATCTCTTTGTTGACCAGGTGCTGATTGAGTTGCTGCACCAACAGTTCCAATATCTGGAGCAGATCGGCGTCAGAGAGCGCGTTGAAGATGATGGTCTCGTCCAGGCGGTTGAGGAATTCGGGGTTGAAGACGCGCTTCACCTCATTCTTCACCATCTCTTCGACCTTGCTCGAGACCATGTCGTCTTTGGTCGATTGGAAGCCGAGGCCAGTGCGCTTCATCAGGTGGCGCGCGCCAATGTTCGAGGTCATCACAATGATGGCGTTCTTGAAATCCACTGTCTGGCCGTTGCCGTCGGTGAGCTGCCCGTCTTCAAAGACCTGAAGCAGCACGTTGAAGACATCAGGGTGGGCCTTCTCAATCTCATCGAGCAGGACGACGGAGTAGGGCTGACGTTTGACGCGCTCGGTGAGCTGGCCGCCCTCCTCGTAGCCGACGTATCCCGGAGGCGCGCCGATCAATTTGGAGACGGTGTGCTTCTCCATGAACTCGCTCATGTCGAAGCGGATCATGTTCTTCTCGCTGGAGAAGAGGAACTTGGCAAGAGTACGGGCGATTTCGGTCTTGCCGACGCCGGTAGGTCCCAGGAAGAGGAACGAACCGATGGGACGGTGCGGGTTCTTCAATCCCGCGCGGGAGCGGCGGATGGCACGCGCGAGGGCGGAGATCGCCTTGTCCTGCGAGATGACGTGGCGGTGAAGCTCCTCCTCGATGCGCATCAGTTTCTGCGTCTCCGCCTCTTTGATGGAGGTCACGGGTACGCCGGTCCAGCGGGAGACGACCTCTTCGATGTCCTCTTTGGTGACCACGCCGGTAGCGGATTCGTCGAGGTTGTATTTGTCCCGCAGGGCGCGCAGGTTATCGCGCTCTTTGCGCTCTTCGTCGGAGTAGAAGCGCGCCTTCTCGAACTCGTGGTTGGCGATGGCGGACTCCATGCGGAAGACGATGAACTTGATGCGCTTCTGCACATCGGTGATCTCGTCGGGCAGGGAGGTCTGGCGCAGCTTGACGCGTGCACCGGCTTCATCGAGCAGGTCGATGGCTTTGTCGGGCAGAAAGCGGTCGGGGATGTAGCGATTGGAGTGGGAGACGGAGAAGTTGATCGCCTCGTCGGTGTAGGTGACCGCGTGAAATTTCTCATAACGGTCCTTGATGCCCATGATGATCTTGACCGCGTCCTCTTCATTGGGCGGCGGAACCTTGACAGACTGGAAGCGGCGTTCAAGGGAGCGGTCCTTCTCGATGGACTTGCGGTATTCGCCGGGGGTGGTGGCGCCGATGCATTGAATTTCTCCGCGAGAGAGGGCGGGCTTGAGGATGTTGGCGGCATCGAGTGAGCCTTCGGCTGATCCCGCGCCAACCAGAGTATGCAGTTCATCGATAAATATGATGGCGTTCTGGTTCTCCATCAGCTCTTTCATGATGGTCTTGAGGCGCTCTTCGAATTGGCCACGGTATTTGGTGCCGGCGACAATCAGCGAGAGATCGAGGGCGAGGATGCGCTTTTCCGCCAGGAAGGAGGGCACTTCGCCGTCCGCGATGCGCTGCGCCAAGCCTTCGACGATGGCGGTCTTGCCCACGCCGGGCTCCCCGATGAGCACGGGATTATTCTTGGTGCGGCGGCAGAGGATTTGAATGACGCGCTCAACCTCGTTGTCGCGCCCCACCAGCGGATCGAGCGCCTGGTCCATGGCGGACTGAGTAAGGTCACGGGAAAATTCGCTGAGCAGGGACTGCTCGCGCTGGCGTTGCTGCGGCTGCTTTTCCGATGGCGTGCTCTTGGCCAGCTCCTCCCGGATGCCGTTCAGGCGCAGTCCGCGCTCCTGCAATATCTCGGCAGCGAAGGACTTTTCTTCGCGCAGCAGACCGAGCAGCAAATGTTCGGTGCCGATATGTTTATGGGAGAGGCGCTCGGCCTCTTCGGCGGCGTAGGCGAGCACGCGCTTACACTCGTTCGAGAGCGGAAGATCGACGGATGTCGAACCCTTCTCG
>JBDTLH010000005.1:0-6282 GCA_039934875.1 Acidobacteriaceae bacterium
AGTAACGTCACGTCTCCGCCGTCGTCCACGACCAACTGCGGCCCTTTGCCATCGTCGTGGCTGAGCGCCTGATAAGTTGACCACCAATACTCCTCCAGGCTCTCGCCCTTCCAGGCAAACACCGGAACGCCGGATTGGGCAATCGCCGCTGCCGCGTGGTCCTGCGTGGAGAAGATGTTGCAGCTCGCCCAGCGCACGCTCGCACCCAAGGCGGCCAGCGTCTCAATCAACACCGCTGTCTGAATCGTCAAATGCAGCGATCCCGTAATCCGCACTCCGGCCAGCGGCTTCGCCTGCGCATACTTCTCGCGAATCGCCATCAGCCCCGGCATCTCAAACTCGGCGACGGAGATCTCCTTGCGTCCCCAATCGGCAAGGGATAGGTCGGCGACTTTATAGTCTTCTTGTTCGATATGAGTTGCGGCGGGTATGGTCGTTGTTGCCATCAGGTGGCGCTCCAAAATGTAGGATTTAACTTTTAAGAATATCAGTTTCGGGCATCGCTTCCGAACCGGGACTCGCGGTCCTTCTCAGAGATCTGGGCCGACAAAATGCCGGCCCAAGACCCACCACGCGAAAGCGAAAGACTACTTCGCCGTGCTTACCTGCGATTTCCCGGAACTTACTGCCTGCTCTTTCAGCGCCGCAGCTTTGTCCGTCTTCTCCCAGGTGAATTCGGGCTCGTTGCGGCCGAAGTGGCCATTGGCAGCCGTTTTGCGGTAAATGGGACGGCGCAGATCGAGCGATTCAATGATCCCCTTGGGGGTGAGCTTGAAGTTGGCGCGGACCAGCTCTGTAAGTTTGGTCTCGCTCACCGTTCCGGTGCCAAAGGTATCTACCCGCACGCTGACCGGATCGGCGACACCGATGGCATAGGCGAGTTGCACTTCAACGCGATCGGCGAGTCCGGCGGCGACGATGTTCTTGGCGATGTGGCGCGCCATATAGCAGGCGGAGCGGTCCACCTTGGTTGGGTCCTTGCCGGAGAAGGCGCCCCCGCCGTGCCGTCCCATACCGCCGTAGGTGTCCACAATGATCTTCCGGCCCGTCAGTCCGGTGTCTCCCATAGGACCACCGATGACAAAGCGTCCCGTCGGATTGATATGATATTTGGTGTTCTCGTCCAGCAAATGAGCAGGCACCGCAACCTGGATCACGTGCTTCAGAATGTCCCCACGCAGAGTGTCGTTGTCCACAGTCTCGGAGTGCTGGGTGGAGATGACCACTGCATCAACTCGCACCGGCTTATGGTTCTCGTCATACTCGACCGTGACCTGCGACTTGCCGTCTGGGCGGAGATACTCAAGTTGTCCGCTCTTGCGCACATCGGTGAGCCGCTTGGTGAGCTTTTGGGCGAGTGAGATGGCGGCGGGCATTAACTCCGGAGTCTCGTTGCAGGCGTATCCGAACATCAGGCCTTGGTCGCCCGCGCCGCCGGTGTCTACGCCCTGGGCGATGTCAGGCGACTGGGAGTGAATGGAGCTGACCACCGAACAGGTATTGGAGTCGAAGCCGTAGATGGCGTTGTTGTAGCCGATTGAGGATACGGTGCCGCGCACAATGGCCTGGAAATCCACGTAGGCTTTGGTGGTAATCTCCCCTGAGATGACGACCAAACCGGTTGTGGTGAGGGTTTCGCAAGCGACGCGACTGTAAGGGTCCTGTTCGAGACAGGCATCCAGGATGGCGTCAGAGATCTGGTCGGCGATTTTGTCAGGATGACCTTCGGTCACTGACTCGGAAGTGAATAGAAAACGGTCCTGCATGGACAAGGTAGTCCTCCTAGATTCGGAACGGAGGCCTGAGGTTAAGGAGTAACCTTTGGAATCGACCAGCCGCCATTCGCCGTATGAAGATAAAGCGTCGAGAGAAATCGTCTCAAGCTTGAGCGTAATGGTAGCAGAGCCAGGCGGAAGGATGCAAAGCAATGCGCCCAAAGCGCAGCAGGTGACAGCGAGTGGAGGTGAAGTGCAGTGAATGGGACAGCGGAAGGCTACGGAAGACGAAATGCCGCGAGCCAGCGCATCCGCTTCCTCTCGCCTGAGGGCGCTTCGAGCACCGGACGCGGCGGTTCGCTTTTGGCGACCAGATCGGCGATCAGAGGGACCTCGTCCATCCTGAGATATTGGGCGTAGGCGCGAACGAAACCTTTGTTGAAGATGCCTCCCGGCAGCTTCTCAAGCTCTTCTTCTTCAATGGCTTGCAAGTAGTGGGTGCCGATCTTGGTCGCCGCCGCGATGGTGGACAACGACAGCTTGCGCCGCTCACGCTCACTTCGCAACTGCGATCCAAAACTCATAAGAAGGTTTAACCAAAGTTATACAAGCAAACGCTCTAACTTCGCCATTTTTTTCGTACTATTCACCCTATCGTCACACCAGAGCCGGAACTTGAATTGAAGAGGCGTTTCCGGCTGACTATACTCGGTCTTAGCGCAGCATTGTCGCTATCGCTTCGCGCATCTAAGAATGCCAATGAAAGCTGTCGAGAGTTTGAGTTCGGAGGCCGCCGCCTACAGCCATATTTCGCGAACAGAAGAGTTGCGCATCTTTCACGATGTCGCCAAGGCGCTCACTTCGTCGCTCAACCTTGACCAGGTTCTGCAAACGATTCTGGAAAAGATGGCCACGCTATTTCGCCCTGAGACCTGGTCGCTGCTGATTGTGGATGAGCAGAAGAATGACCTCTACTTTGCGATCGCTATCGGTGATTCGGCGGGCAAGTTGAAGGCAGGCCGGCAGCAGATGGGCGAGGGGGTGGCGGGTTGGGTGGCGCAGCATGGGGAGCCGCTGATCGTCTCCGACCAGCAAGCCAATCCTCGATTCCCGCTGGCCGGAGGTGCCGGTTCCATATCCGCGCCCGAAAGCGGGAGCGGGACAAAAACCCGCTCGATTATCTGTCTTCCCCTTAAGAGCAAAGACAAAGTGCTGGGAGTGATTCAACTGATTAATTGCCGGGTGGAGGAGTTCAGTGACCGTGAGCTTTTTCTACTACATGCGCTGTGTGATTATGCGGCGATCGCCATCGACAATGCCCGCTCGGTGGAGCGCATACAGGAACTCACTATCACCGACGAGGTGACCGGACTCTTTAATGCTCGACATCTTTATAAGGTTCTGGAGTCGGAGGTGTACCGGTCACAGCGCTTCGGCTATCAGTTTTCTGTGATCTTCATCGATCTGGACCGCTTCAAGAGAGTCAATGATAGCCACGGACACCAGGTCGGAAGCCGTCTGCTGGCGGAGATCGGCTTCCGCATCAAGGAACAGTTGCGGCTGATCGACTATGCCTTCCGCTATGGAGGCGACGAATTCGTGGTGCTGTTGCCGCAGACCGATAAATCTGCTGCGCTGGTAGTGGCGAAGCGGCTCAAGGAGACGCTGCGCACCGAGCGCTTTCTCGCGACCGAGGGGTATGACCTGGCGGTCGAGTGCTCCATTGGGATCGCCAGCTTCCCTGAGGATGCGAGGACGGCGAATGACATCATCCTGCGGGCGGACGAACAGATGTATCTGGTAAAGAACACGTCGCGCAACGCGATTGCGATGGCGCAGTTCGGGATCGTGGGGTAGTCGGCTGGTTGTTTATCGGCTAAAGCACGCCGATCTTGATTTCCGTAGATCGCCGCAGGCGTGGCGGGTCTCCCAAGCGCAGGCTGACCTCCGGGCAGGAAACCCCCTGCGGCATACATCACCGTAGATCGCCCAAAATCGCCGCATTAATCGCCGGACCCATCACCCAACGCTCGAACTGATAAAGTGAATACCCTAGATGCGATTTGGCACTAATGATTCGGATTGCGGGGTCGGCGAGATTCGCCGAAGTGAGAATTTGGTGGGCGCTGCAGGACTCGAACCTGCGACCTCGTGCGTGTGAAGCACGCGCTCTAACCAGCTGAGCTAAGCGCCCGTAGTTTGTGACCGGTACTCTCTAAATCTTCCAACAGATTCAAGGCTGACGCCGAGCGTGGAACTATCAAAGGTTAACATAGCGGTTGCGGTTTGGTGGACCGGTGCGGTTGGCAGTCCTAGTAGAATGGGAACACACCTCCTGTGACAAAGCTGCGCGCCTATAGACGTAAAGAAAGACACGATCCTGGACGCGAGCGGGCGGACTGGTCATGACGACATCGCGCAGGATGCTGCGCCTGTTGCGCTACATGCTGCCCTACACCTTGCAGGCGTTGCCTGCGGTGCTGTTGCTCGCCGGAGTGGGCTTACTGGAGGCGTTCCGGGTACTGCTGATCGGGCCGATTTTTGATAAGGTACTGGAGCCGCACTCCACCGCCTCGAATATCCCGCTGATTCCCAGATGGAAGCTACTGCAAAATTTCTCCCTTGAACGGCTGATGCCGCATCAGATTCACAATCCGTGGACCATGGTGGCGATTGCCCTGGTCGCCTCGACGCTGCTCAAGGGATTATTCGATTATGCCGGCACTTATCTGATCAACTACGCCGGGTTTGGCATGATTACCGATTTGCGGGATGATCTCTACAACGTCATCCTGCGCCGCTCCGCGAAATTCTTTTCCGGGCAGACTACGGCGACCTTGCTTTCGACCATAGTCAACGATGTGGAGCGGGTGCAATACGCGATGTCGGCGGTGATGGCGGAGTTTTTGCAACAGGTCTTCACCTTTATCTTCACCGCAATTATTGTGGTTGGACTTGGGGGCAAGCTGGCATGGGTGCTGCTGATCTTCGTTCCCTTCGTCATCATGTCGGCGACGCGGATTGGTCGCAGCGTGCGCAGGACCACCCGCCGGGGGCAAGACAAGCTGGCAGAGATCCAGAACGTCTTGCACGAGACGATTGTAGGCAACCGGATTGTTAAATCGTTCAACATGGAGAAGTTTGAGGCGAGGCGCTTTCGCGATGCGGCGAAGCGTCTGCTGAAAGCGAATTTGCGCAGCGTGCGCGCGCAGGCGCTGAGTTCTCCGATGATGGACACCATTGGCGCATTCGCGATTGCGTTGCTGCTGCTGATCGGGCGCAATGCGATCAACAAGAACTATATGACTCCGGGAATCTTTCTGGCGTTCCTGATTGCGGTATTCAAGCTCTACGATCCGGTGCGCAAATTCGCGCAGTTCAACAACAATTTCCAGCAGGCGTTCGGGGCATCCGAGCAGATATTCACGTTCATGGACGCGCAAGATGATGTGCTGGAAGAGCCGCACGCGAAGGCGCTCAAGGGATTCCGCGACCACATTGCTTTTGAAGGGGTCAATTTTGCCTACTCCGAAGAGGGCGAGCACTGCGAGGTGCTGAAGAACATAAACCTTGAGGTGAGGGTGGGAGAGGTGCTGGCGATCGTGGGGCCGAGCGGCGCGGGCAAGTCAACGCTGGTGCGGCTGCTGCCGCGGTTCTTCGATCCCACCGCGGGAAGGATTGTGATCGATGGCCATGACCTCAGGGAGTTGACGCTCACTTCACTGCGCACCCAGATTGGGACGGTGACGCAAGAGGTATTTCTATTCAACGACACGGTGCGCAGCAACATCGGATATGGCCAGCCGGAGATTTCTCAAGCGAAGATCGAGGCCGCGGCGAAAGCGGCGCTCGCGCACGATTTCATCTTGCGATTGCCGGAGGGATATAACACAGTGATCGGGGAGCGCGGGTACCGGCTCTCGGGGGGTGAGCGGCAGCGGCTGTCGATTGCGCGCGCGCTGTTGAAAGACGCGCCTATCCTGATTTTGGACGAGGCGACCTCATCGCTCGATATGGAGAGCGAGGCGCTGGTGCAGCAAGCATTGCAGAACTTGATGGAGCACCGTACCGTACTGGTGATCGCGCACCGGCTCTCAACCGTGCGGCGGGCGACACGCATCGTGGTGCTCGAAGCGGGCGAGATCACGGACATCGGTCCGCATGATGAGCTGGTGAAGCGCACCGGGACCTATCAACGCCTGTACAATCTTCAGTTCGTGGATAATGCAGAGCAGGAGAAGGTGGCGGGATAATGGCGGCGGGGAGCATTTCTACGGTGCGTTCGATGACCGGGTTTGCGCAGGTGGCGTGCGCGGCCCGCGAGGGAGAGCAAGTGCCTGGGTTCGTCATCACCTTGAAGAGCGTGAACCACCGTTTTCTCGATTTGCATCTGCGCCTGCCTTCCGATGCTGACGGGCTGGAGATGAAGGTTAGGCGCGCGCTCAAGGAGAAGCTGGCGCGCGGGCATGTGGAGTTTACGCTTTCGCTGGAGGGGGATGCAGAGCAGAGCACGCGGATCAATCGGGACATAGTAGGAAATTATGTACAGGCATTTCGTCAGGCCGCC
>JBDTLH010000006.1:0-30772 GCA_039934875.1 Acidobacteriaceae bacterium
CCTTTGACAAGAGCTGCGTGAGCGAAAACGAAGTCACGCCTTGCACCGCGGTCGCCCCCAGCACAACCAGAATGATAGGCAACAAGATCTGCACCTCGCGCTTGCGCACCACGTCGTCGATCAAATACTTCGACATATACGGCGTGACCAGCATGGCGACTCGGTTGATGACCATCAACAAGAAACCCAGGGCAAGCAGCCAACGGCGCGGTTTGATCAGCGCCCAGACCTGCGGCCACACTCCCGCGTATTTCTTCAGTCCCGACTTCTTCTCGATTTTAGTGACAATCTTCGGTTCCATAGCTCCCGGCACGTCCGAGGAATTGCAAGCTCGTTGGGCGATATCCGCCATCTCCATCAGACTACGCCGAGCCGCCGCCGGATTCACCTGCCCGCAACCACTTGCAGAAGAGAAACTGCTATGATCTCAAAGATTATTGAAGCTGTTTCCCAAGGACGAACCTTATGGCACAACCAGATTCGCTGCAAGTCAGTTCTCAGGTGATCTCATCGACCGATACGATTATCTTCACCCTCAGGGGGTCGCTGGTCATCTCCGACATGTTTGAGTTGCAAAAGCAATTGCAGGAGGACAACCATGCCGCCACCATCATTGATATGGCTGGCATATCTTACCTGGATAGTGCCGGCGTCGGCCTGCTGGTCAATGCCTATGTGCATCGCGAAAAAACACGCCGCAAACTCGGGTTAGTGTCCGTCCCACTTCGCCCCATGACGGTGCTGCGCGTCACCCGCGTGGACACCCTTTTTCGCTTCTTCCAATCCGTGGACGAGGCCAGGGTGGCCCTCTCCGGGAGTGCCGTCGGCCTCGTTTAACCTCCCAGCGCGGTCGCCAGTTGATTGCCGTCGGGACTTCCCAGCCCCGTCGTCGCATCCCATCCCTTGCCGGCCTTGAAAGTGCCGTTGTTGCCGCTGACAATATCGTGGAACGCCTTGCTCCCCGCCGGCAACGCATATAGCGCAGGATTCAAAAAGCCCGCCCGCTTGCCGGACCTCTGATTCAACAATGCCACTAGCCCGGCCCACAGTGGAGCAACCGCGCTGGTACCCCCGATCACGCCCTGCTGTCCGTCCACCAGCACGTTGTAGCCGGTATTGGGATCGGCGTCGCCTGCCACATCGGGTACGCCCCGCCCAGACTGCGGCTGTGTGCCGATCGTCTGCCAGGAGGGCAGCGGGAACGACTTGCTGAAGCCGCCGCCAGTAGCCCCCCCCGCAGTGCCGTCGTTCCACACCGTCTCCGAGGTGATCTTGCCGTTGGAGGATCGCAAAGTGGTGCCGCCGCATCCCAGAATGTGCGGGCTCGATGCGGGAAAATCCACTTGGTCAGAGCCGTCGCTGGAGCCGTCGGACGAGCCATTATCGCCGCACGCCGCCGTGATGGTGACGCCTAGCGCCGCCGCGCCCATCGCCGCATTGTCCAGCGCCGTGATGGCTTGTGCCGTCCACGAGTTCTCCGGTCCGCCCCAACTGATTGAGATGACCGAGGGATTGTTGCTCGTATCGTGCACGGCCTGAGTGATTGCATCCACAAACCCTGGTCGGTGTTGGAAGCGAAATAGACTACGATCTTTGCGCCCGGCGCCACCCCGCCGCTGACTTCGATATCCAGCAGCACCTCGGCGTCCGCGCTGTTCGCAGTGGTCGGCTGGTTCATTCCCCCATCCACCGATACCGCGGTTACGCTGGGCGGAGTCAGCCCCAGCTGCTGAAAATACTGCTGAATGTCGGAGGGGTTGTAACCACCGCCCAACTCGATAATGCCAATGGTCTCGCCGCCGCCGTTGCCGCCCGTGGGGAAGTCATACAACTGTGCCACCTGCACCGGGGTGTAGGAGACATTAACCGCCTTCTTTTTTTTCGCCGGATTTTGGTCCGCCGCTGCCTGCGTCGTTGTTCCCTGCGCGGGAACATTTGAGGCCCGCGGTTGCGCTGCCGGAGGAGCCCCGTTCAGCCAGCGAAAGTGGGGCTTTGCCTGCGGACGGTCGTCCAGGCCAAGTACCGCCTCGATCATGCCCGCGCAATCCTGCGGGATATGGACCATGCCCTCGCGTCCCCGGTAGCTGCCCTGGGGACCGTCATACTTATGCAGCGTCACGCCGAACGCCTTTTCCATGGCTGCGACCGTCCCCGACAGCTTCATGGTGCGCGTTGCGATCTCATTTTTGTGTGACGCCACTTTCAGATGGTGCGCGGCGGCGAAGTCGTGCATCCGCTTTATGTCCGCCGGATCTGCACCGTAAGTCTTCGCGAACTCGTCCGGGCTCAGCGTCCGGCCTCCGAGCTCATCCAGGTTCAGCGCTTGGCGGCGGCGCAAGATCACCGACACTTCCATCTGCTTGTTGGGGTCCGCGGGCCCAACCATCTTCGCGCCTTGCATCGGCTCGCGTTCACTGCCCTGGAGTGCAACTTTGGGGGAATTTGGCATTGGCTTCTCCTTGATTTTGTCTTTCGCTCAGGAGCATCATTGTGCGCCTTCATTCGATTTTGATGCAACGTAGCTGCCCACCGGTAGCTGGCAGTCTGACCTCTGCATCTCTTCTCTTCTGCGATAATCAAATCATCGTTATGGCATCGGCAACTACCCACTTCGAGGAGCCTGGGCAACTCGCTCCAAACGATCTCATCCAGATCGAACTCACTCCCCGGCGAGCGCCTAAACCAGAGTGGCTGAAGGCAAAAGCCCCGGTCGGCGACAATTATCACAACCTTAAAAAGCTGGCGCGCAGCCTGAACCTGCACACGGTTTGCGAATCCGCGCAGTGCCCTAACATCGGCGAGTGCTGGAGCCACAAGACCGCGACCTTCATGATGCTAGGCAATATCTGCACCCGCCGCTGCGGCTTCTGCGCTGTCCCTAAAGGCCGCCCCGAGGCGCTAGATTGGGACGAACCGCGCCGCGTCGCCGAGGCCATCGCCGCACTTGGGCTCAAGCACGCCGTCATTACCAGCGTGAACCGCGACGATAACATCCTGGGCGGCGCAAGACTCTTCGCCATGGTCATCGAAGAGGTGCGCAAGCAAGCGGACAGATGCCAGGTCGAAGTGCTCATCCCCGATTTTCAGGGCAGCGATGAAGCCATAAAGACGGTCGTGGATGCGAAGCCTGAGGTGCTCAATCACAATACCGAAACCGTGCCCCGCCTGTATCGCGCCGTGCGCAGTGGCGCGCGCTATGAACGCACTTTGAAGCTGCTGCGGCGGGTGAAGGATTTCGCTCCCAATATGGTCACCAAGACCGGTGTGATGGTCGGACTGGGCGAGACCACCGCCGAGCTGCTCGAAGTTTTCCGTGATCTAGCCGCCCATCAAGTGGACATCCTTACCGTCGGGCAATATCTGCGCCCCTCAAAAAGCCATCTGCCCATGACCCGCTACTACACTCCCGCTGAGTTTGCCTCCCTAAAGGTCGAGGCGCTCAAAATCGGATTCCGCCATGTGGAATCGGGGCCGCTGGTGCGCTCCAGCTATCACGCCCACGAGCAGGCGGCGAGCACTGGCCTGCTATAAACCGTGGCCCCGCGCGTTAGACCTCGCCTCCCCGCTCTCGACGGCATCCGCGGACTCGCCATCGTCCTGGTTCTCTGGCACCACTGCTACATGCAGCCTCGCTCCGGTTTCCTGGGATTCATATATCAACTCAACCATGCTGCCTGGGTTGGCGTGGACCTCTTCTTCGTGCTCTCCGGCTTCCTCATCTCCGGAATCCTCTATGACTCACTCGGCCGGGAGAACTATTTCAAGCGCTTCTATCGCCGCCGTGTGCTGCGCATCTTCCCTCTCTACTACGGAGCAATCTTCCTGCTGCTTGCCCTCTCCATCCCGCTCTCGCTGCACTGGCACGGACGGCAATGGCTCCTCCTCGGCTATCTGCAAAACATCGGCATCATACCGCCCTTCCACTTCGACATCTCCAATTGGGTGACCCTCAACCACTTCTGGTCGCTGTCGATCGAGGAACAGTATTACCTGGCGTGGCCGCTGGTGGTCTATCTGGTGCGTGACCGCGTCCATCTGATATGGACCACGATTGCGCTGTCCCTGCTCGCGCTGGCATTGCGAATCTACGCCGCGCCGCACATCAACGCCGCCTACCTGTTCACCGCTACGCCCTTTCGCATGGACGCGCTGCTCATGGGCAGTTGCCTGGCGCTGCTCTACCGCGCCCCCGCGGCTATCCCTCCTGCATTGCCCTTGCGAGTACAAACCTTTTTAGAATTGTCATTGCGAGCGAAGCGCAGCAACCCCGCCGCGTTTGCTTCCAATGGCGCTGAATCGTCCGCATTCCGCATGCTCCGCAATGCGGCAACCAGACACGCTCCGCTGCTCCTTTTCTGGCTCACCCTCGCCGCCATCTTCGCCGTCGCCATCCGCGGCAACGGATTCGAGTGGTGGAACAAAACAGTTGAAACCGCGGGCTTTACCCTCACTGCGCTTTGCGGCGCAGCTTTGATCGCGCTCTGCTTACGCGAGGGTATTACTCAGCGGCTCTTCCAAAACCAAGTACTCCGCTTCTTTGGCAAATACAGCTACGGCCTCTACGTCTGGCACGCCTTCGTCTATGCCGGATTACGATCCCACTTGACCATTCATTTCGGAGCGCTGCTGGCTGATCTCGGGTGCGTGGTGATTTCCGTTGCTATAGCTCTCGTCAGCTATTACGGCTTCGAAAAATGGTTCCTGCGCTTGAAGGACAAGCCGCCGAAACCGCAGCCACTGGCACGCGAAGAACTTGTTTGCGCCAACTAAAGTAGCGCTCTGGGGCTCTATGAGCACGGAAGACTGGAAACCATGCGGCGCAGACTCTGACGCTCGAATCATTATTCGCGCTGTCAATGCCAACAATGCTAGCATTGCTACATGGCAACTCTGACCATTCGACAACTGGACGAGAAGATCAAGACCAAACTGCGCGTGAAGGCGGCCCACCATGGCAGGTCTATGGAAGAAGAAGCCCGAGAAATTCTGCGCAATGCATTGAGTGTGCCTTCAGGCGACCAGCGCAGCCTGGCTGAAGTCATACGTGAGAGGTTTGCTCCCTTTGGCGGCGTAGAGCTTGAAATTCCACCGCGCGATGCAGCGCGTGAGTCGCCTGATTTCTCGAAATGATAATTGTTGACACGAATGTCTTCTCTGAATTAATGCGCCCCGCTCCGGCGCGTCAGGTTGTGGAATGGATCGAACGGCTACCACGGACCGCGTTCGCGATCACCACAATTACAGTCGCCGAGGTGCTCGTCGGAATCGAGCTTCTCCCGCACGGAAACCGTACCCAACTGTTGATGGTCGCGGAGCGGCTCTTCGCCGAGCACTTCCAGGGACATATCTTGTCCTTTGACTTTGATGCGGCGCGGCTTTTTGCCGGCATCAGCGCGGGCCGACGCTCCCGGGGCATACCTATGGGACAAGCCGACGCTCAAATAGCGGCGATTGCTCGTTCTAATGGCGCGAAGCTCGCGACCCGCAACACCGCGGATTTCATCCTTTGCGGGATCGATGTGGTAAATCCCTGGACAGCTTGATTATGTATCCGGCAAGCTCATGCGCAACAATCGCTGGGCGCCTAAAACGGCAGCCACCCGGTCAACCCAAGATTGTGATTATAAGTATGAACGGCGCTGGTCGCGATCTGCATGCCGACGCCAAAGGTGAATCCAGTACGCTTATGGATCGGCAGGCGGCCTAACGTGCACTGCTCTCATCAGACTTTTACTTTGTTGGCCTTTCAGTTCTTCCGGTCCTTGATCCGATAGACAAATCTCAATCCAGACCAAACTTTATTCACGGCGCAGACCTTGATGTCAACCAGTCCGTTCGCCAGCCCTGTTTTTCTGATCTCATGTTCAGTCAGGTCGGTTTCAACTCCAGAACTTCGGTTAGGCCATGAAACCCAAAGCATTCCATCGTGAGCCAGGGCCTTCTTGAGCTTAGGAAAGATCTTATTTAGCCCGGACTTTGATTTCCCAAAGAAATGAATGAACTCTATTTGTTCTTTGAGGCCCTGCATTCTTTCGCGTTCGGCGGAAGTTCTCCAAGAAGCTCTTTATAAGGCACTGGAGGATTTAAAACGGTGAATGTCGCGTTCTCTTTCAGTCCAAGTTTTCTCATAAGTGGTGTTTCTGAATAGCCGGGCATTATTACGTCTCTTCCACGTTTGACTTTGGGCGATTTCAAGTCAGCGGGCCTCTCTAGAACACAATCGCGGGAGAATAGTATCACGCGATGTAACCCGGCGATGTTCTACCCCACCTCCACCAGCCCATATCTCCTCTGCCAGTGGGTCTTCAAATGCTCCATCACCGCTTTTCGCTCTTCCGCGGATACTGCCGCATCGCCAGCGACAAACCTCTCCGCCTCCTGCTTCGCCAACTCCAGCACCTTGCGGTCGCGCAGGATGTTCGCTACGCGCAGCTCCGGCGCACCAGCCTGGCGGGTGCCAAAGAACTCGCCCGGGCCGCGCAGCTCCAAATCCAATTCGGCGATCTCGAATCCGTTCTGCGTGCGCACCATCGCTTCCAGCCGCCGATCGCCCTCTTCTGTCGCCTTTCCGCCTGTCACCAGAACGCAGTAGGATTTCGCAGTGCCCCGTCCGATGCGCCCCCGCAATTGGTGCAGTTGTGAGAGCCCGAAGCGTTCGCAATGCTCGATCACCATTACATTCGCATTCGCCACATCGACTCCGACCTCAATCACCGTGGTGGAGACCAGCACCTGTATCTCACCGCGCTGGAAGCGCGCCATCACGATCTCTTTCTCGTCCGCCGGAAGCCGACCATGCAATAACCCCACCCGCAGCCCCTTGAACACGCCGCGGCGCAACTCGTCATACATTTTCACCGCGGCTTTGAGCGGGGCCTTCTCCGCCTTGCCGCCTTCCATTCCCAGCCCAAGCTCGGATTGATCGCCCTTACTCGCCTCGATTACCGGATAGACGATATAGGCCTGATGCCCCGCCTCCACCTGCTTGCGCACAAATGCCCACACCTCTTGCGCGCGCTCCTCGGTCACCCGGCGCGTGGTAATCGTGGTGCGGCCCGGTGGCAGTTCATCGAGCGTACTGGCATCGAGGTCTCCGTAAAGCGTCAGCGCCAAGGTGCGCGGAATCGGTGTCGCCGTCATCACCAGCGTGTCCGGCTCCGCATCCGTATCTTTCTTCATTAGCCGGAAGCGCTGCATCACTCCGAAGCGGTGTTGTTCATCGACGATCACCAGGCCGATCTTATCGAACTCCACCTTATCTTCGATCAGCGCGTGTGTGCCGATCACCAGTTGCGCACTGCCCTGCGAAATATGCCGCCGAATCTCCCGCTTTCTGTCCTGCTCCAGCGATCCTGTGAGCAGCACAATACGGTATCCCAGCGGCTCCAGCATCCGCCGTGCGGAAAGATAGTGCTGCGTCGCGAGTATCTCTGTGGGCGCCATGAGCGCCACCTGATATCCATTTTCGATGGCAATCGTCGCCGCTTCGAGCGCAACCAACGTCTTGCCCGAACCCACATCGCCCTGCAACAACCGCCTCATTGGGGTCGCGGCTTGCATGTCCTTGGCAATCTCTCCTAATACTTTTTTCTGCGCATTCGTCGGACGAAATGGAAGAAACCGCTTGATCGCCTCGCGCACCTGGCCTGTCAGCGCAAACGAAATCCCCCGACGCGCTCGCATTCGCTGCCGCTTCAACTCCAACCCGATCTCCAGAAAAAAGAACTCCTCGAAGATCAACCGCATATGTGCCGGCGTATTCCTCCCGAGTAACTGCAGCATGCTGGTCTCAGCAGGAGGAAAATGCGCCCGCTCGAAAGCCTCCGCGCGATCCAGCAGCAGCAACCGCTCTCGCAACGATTTCGGCAGCGGCTCCGCCACAGGACGCTCCAGGTTCGTGAGTGCAAAATGCACGGTCTTGCGGAACCAATTCGACGTCAGCTTCTGGCTCCCCGCAGTCTCATAAATCGGAACGATCCTGCCCATCTCCAGCGATGAGCCCAGCGGATCTTTGTTCGACGCTTCTGTCGCTTCCAGGTCGTCGGGCTTCGCCAGTATCTCGAACTGCGGGTTCATGATCGTCAACTTGCCGGTCATGTGGTTCGCCTCGACCTTGCCGAACAAAGCAACCGTCTGCCCCGCCTTGAATCTGTCTTTTAGATACGTGCCCCGGAACCACATGCACTTGAGTGACGCACGCCCGCTCCCTACGGTCATCTCGAAGATGGGGATCGACTTGGTCCGCAGCAGCGCCGACCCGCGCACCTCCCCGATGACGCTGGCCATCTCTCCCGCGCGCAACTCCCCTATCGTTTTAGGGTTTGCCCGGTCTTCATAGCGGAAAGGCAAATAATAAAGCAGGTCTTCGACCTTCTGGATGCCCTTGGCGGCTAGCATCTCCGCGACCCGCGGACCTACGCCCTTTAAGTACTTGATCTCAGTCTCTAATCGCAACGGCTGCCGCTTCAACTCACCTGTGGATGTCACCGCGAGAATCTTAACAGCACCATGCACCCCAAACCCCACTCTGCGGTGTCCAATAATAGAAATGCGGATCGCAAATTTTCGCAGATCGCTTCTAGCGGTGCTCTTGGGCAGTGTTGTGTACTACGCCATTGCTCCGAGGCTGCCAATCGGTTTACAGCACCGCCTGGATAGACTCGATGGCGGGCTATTTGTATGGTTTCTCATATGTACAGCCTTATATTGGGGATTCGGCGCTGTTTTGCGCTACACGGAACCCGACCGTTATCGTGGTCAGGCGCGATAGTAAGTCAGGCTGCCGAATTCCACCCCTCACGCCCCTCTCCAGAGTAGAATCTTTAGAAAATCGCCTTCACTGAGTTCCCCCTGTTTCCCACCCCCTCAGGAAACTGCCAGCGAGGATGCGAACCACTTCAGCTCTGCCGCAAGAACTCTACTACCTTTCGCGATTGTTCCGAGGACGATGGAAAAGCTCGCCATTCTTTATCACGCCACCAGGGTGATTCTCTCCACCTTCGACCTCGATAAGGTCCTCGCGGAGATACTTAACACGGTCCGCGACTACTTCGCTGCCTCCAATGCCGCTATTCTGCTGCTGGACCCAACTTCCTCCCATCTCTACGTCCACCAGCACATCGGACGCACCCCCGAACACACCGGAATCCGTGTTCCCCTCGGATCAGGCATCACCGGTGCCGCCGTCCAACTTAAGAAGCCCATCAATGTCCCCGATGTCGCCCTCGATCCCCGCTATCTGCAAAGCTCCCTCGCAACCCGCTCCGAATTGGCCATTCCCCTCATGGTCCACGATGAAGTCGTCGGCGTGCTCGATATTCAAAGCACCCTGCCGGACGCCTTCGATAGCGACACCATCAGCCTGCTCATCATGTTTTCCGCCCAGGCCTCCATCGCCATAGAAAACGCCCGTCTCTACTCGCAGATTGAACGCCGCGCCAACCAGCTCGAAGCGATCAATGCGATTGCACGCCAGACCACCGCCGTTATCGACATCGAAGAGCTCCTCCCCAAAGTTTGCCAACTCATCCATGGGCGCTTCCAGTCCGCCCATGTCGCCGTTTACCTTGTCCACGACTCTAGCGATGACGGCGCCCTTCAACTGCGTGCGCAGATCGGCACGCTCTCTGGCCCTGCTCCCAGCTCTGCCCTCTCTCAGCGGGTTTTCGCGACTGGGAAGCTTGCCACGGATATGCATCCCAATGACTGCTCCGAACTCTGCCTCCCCCTTATCTTCTACGAGGAGAGACTCGGGGTCCTCTCCCTGCATAGCCAAGGCGCCGCCGTTTTCGCTGGCTCGGAACTAGACCCTTTGATCGCCGTCGCCGATATCTTCGCCGCCGCCATCAAGAATTGCCAGCACTTCGAACTCACCAAACAGCTCGCCTACCGCGACGGGCTCACCTCGATCTTCAATCGTCGCTTCTTTGAGGAGCGCGTCGCCGAAGAGATCGAGCGCTGCAAGCGCTACGGCTCCGAACTCGCGCTGCTCATGATCGACATCGATCAATTCAAGACCGTCAACGACACCTACGGTCACCTGCTGGGCGATGACGTGCTTAAGCAAACCGCGGCTCTCTTCACCCAGCAACTCCGAAAGAGCGACATCGTATGCCGCTACGGCGGCGAGGAGTTCGTCATTCTTCTCCCCGAGCTCGGACGCAACCGGGTACTCGAAGTCGCCGATAAGCTGCGCCGCAACGTGCAGGGTTTTCTTTTCCCCGGCATTCCACGTCCAATTACCATCAGCATCGGCGTCTCCCACTTCCCAGCCAATGGAGATTGCCGCCACGAGTTGCTGGCCGCCGCCGACGCCGCGTTGTACACTGCAAAGCAATCGGGACGCAACCAGGTCGTGCTCGCCACTGCATCCGCCTCCACCCCAGACTGACCCCATGCAAATCGTTCAAATAAAAGAAGTCGTCAAAGCATATGACAAGAAAGTTGCCGTGGACCGGCTCTCGCTTTCCATCCGCCAGGGCAGCATCTATGGTCTTCTTGGACCGAATGGCGCAGGCAAGACCAGTACCATTCGCATGATGATCGGCATCACCCTCCCCGATTCGGGAGAAATCCGCATGTTCGGCGAACCCTTCCGCCGCGCTCACCTCAAGCGCATCGGCTACCTTCCCGAGCAGCCCGGCCTCTACAAAAAGATGAAGGTGCTCGAACAACTCGTCTTCATGGGCGAGTTGCGCGGCATGTCCGCATCCAGCGCCCGCACCCACGCTGTCCAATGGTGCGAACGCCTCGATATCGCCGGCTCTCTCGACAGCAAATACGAAGAGCTCTCAAAAGGCATGCAGCAGAAAATCCAGTTCATCTGTACTCTACTGCACGACCCCGAATTTCTCATCATGGACGAACCCTTCTCCGGCCTCGACCCGGTCAACACCAAGCTGATTAAAGACATCTTGCTCGACCTCAAGCGCCAGGGACGCACCATTCTCTTCTCCAGCCATCGCATGGACCACGTGGAAAAACTCTGCGACGATATTTGTCTGATCAACAACGGAAAGGCTGTCCTCCAGGGCAATCTGCGGGAGATCAAGCAGGGATACGGCAAGAGCAGCGTCCAGGTCGAATACCAAGGCGGCGGAGACGTCTTCAAAAACAATGAACTGGTCAAGTCCTATGACAACTACGAAAACTATGTCGAGATCCGCATGGCAGAGGGCGCAGATGCCCAGGCCCTTCTGCGCATGATCTCCGATCGCTCTCGCATCAACAAGTTTGAGATCGTCGAGCCTTCACTGGATGAAATCTTTCGCGAGATCGTAGGTAAAACCGATGCATAACGTGTTTCTCTTCGCACGCCGTGAATTCCTCGAGCGCATTCGCACGAAATCTTTCATCATCACGACCATTCTCTTTCCCGCCATGATGCTGGGTTTCACCATCCTGCCCAGCATGATGATGAACAACTCGACCGGGCCCAAACGTATCGAGGTCGTTGCCGGCAGTGCTGGATTCGCCGATCAGATCAAATCAAACCTCAACGGGCTCTCCGTCAGGTCCAAAGATGCCACCCAATATTCAATCACCACTTCCACCGACACCTCAGGAGCGAATCGTAATGCCTTGTTGCAACGAATTACCGACAATAAGAAAACGCCGGAGGCGCTCGATGGAGTTGTGTGGGCCTCCGATGATGCCGTTGCCGCCGGTAAACCCGTCCTCTATGGGGTGACTGCCAGCGACTTCAAAACGCAAGAGGAGATCGACCGCAGCATCAATCGCGCCCTCCAACTGCGCCGCCTTACCGAAAAAGGTATCAGCGCCTCCGACGCCGAGGCGCTGATGAAGGGCGTGGACCTCGAAACTCACCAAGTCTCCGGTGGACGCGCCAAGGCAGCCGCCGGCATGGAGGCGTTCTTTACCCCCTTCATCCTCATGTTCATGATGTATTTCAGTATGCTGATCTACGGCATGGCGGTGATGCGCTCGGTGGTCGAAGAAAAGAGCTCCAGGATTTTCGAGGTGCTGCTCTCTTCCGCCACCTCCAAGCAACTCATGGCCGGCAAAGTCCTCGGCGTCGGCGCCGTTGGACTCGCCCAAATCGGAATCTGGGCAACGGCCGCTCTCCTCTTCTCGGGCGGTGCGCTCGGCGCAGCCAGCTCCATGCTCAAGTTTTCGCCTATGCAATTTTTCGCCTTCGGCGTCTTCTTCGTCCTGGGATATCTCATCTACAGCGCCCTCTTCGCCGCAGTCGGCGCGATGGTCAACTCCGAGCAGGAAGCGCAACAACTTCAGACCTTCGTGATGCTGCCCCTCATTCTCTGCATGGTCTTCATCACCAAGGTCATCACCGATCCTAACGGAAGCATCGCGTTCTGGGCGTCCATGTTCCCCCTCACTTCGCCCTTGCTAATGTATGTCCGCATTATCGTGCAACAGCCTCCCATGTGGCAGATCGCGCTCTCGATCGCCATCGCTGTGGTCTCGGTTTACGTGCTGCTCGCCCTCTGCTCCCGTATCTACCGCGTCGGTATTCTCATGTACGGCAAACGTCCTACCCTCCCGGAAATCATAAAATGGATCAAATATGCATCCTAAGCGGCCTTCGCTAACTTCCGGGACCGGCGAGGCTACATTACCCCGATCCTTTCAACAATCAATTTAGCGCCGCGAAGAATTAAGCAGAAATTAAGCCTCCTGGATTATCCTCAGTGTTGTGCAATTTGCACCACCTCAGAACCAGGGAGGAAACCGTCTATGTTTGCTTTGATCTGGGAGGCAGTGATCGGTCTGATTGTGGGCGCTTTAGCAAAACTCATCATGCCCGGCAAGGACCCCGGTGGGATATTCGTCACCATGCTCCTCGGCGTTGCGGCTTCTATCGGGATGGGATTTCTAGGACGTGCCGTGGGCTGGTATCAACCTGGTCAGAGCGCCGGCTTCTTCGCGTCCGTGGTGGGAGCGATCATCATTCTTTTACTCTATCGCTTGCTCGTCAGAGGGAGTGCCCCTCGAACTCTGTCCCGCAGGTAACTCCATCAAGGTACTTGACTAGGTATTGCCGTCCCACTCTAAGTGGAAGATAATCAGTAATTATCTGGAGCTACGCCTTGCAGTGCGCGGTATGCGGCGATATTAACGAGGATTCGCGGGAGAGTTGCGCCAGTTGCGGCTCCGGGCTGCATCCCGGCATCGGCACCCCCGCCGCCGTGGGCGCAGCCACTCAGCGTGCCCGTCAAATTTCAAAGCCGGAGGTCTTCCCCGACCTCGGCTCCCGCTACAGAGTTGAAAGCAAGCTGGGCCAGGGCGGCATGGGCGCCGTTTACAAGGCCCTTGACCTTGATCTTGAACGTTATGTCGCTGTCAAGCTCATGCGCTCGGAGCTGCTCGACCAGCCCGATGCGTTACAGCGCTTCAAACAAGAGCTGTTGCTTGCCAGCCGCATCTCCCATAAAAATATCCTCCGCATCCACGACCTCGGTGACAGCAATGGCGTGAAATTCTTCACCATGGCATATGTCGATGGCGAGGACCTCAAGTCCCTTATCCATCGCGAAGCCCCGCTCAGCATACGACGCACTACCGAGATCGCTTTGCAACTCTGCTCCGCCCTCGAAGCTGCCCATGGCGAGCAGGTGGTCCATCGCGATCTCAAGCCGGAAAACGTCCTCATCGACCGCGCCAGCGGACAAGTATGTGTATCCGATTTCGGCCTCTCCAAATCCATCGAGGTGGAAGACGTCACTCGCATGACCATGGCCGGGCATTCCATGGGCACCCCGCGCTACATGTCCCCGGAGCAAGTCCAGTGCAAGAACATCGATCAGCGCTCGGACCTCTATGCTATGGGCCTTATCCTCAACGAGATGCTGACCGGCGACTCACCATTCGCCGGCGGCTCCGTTTTCGATCAGATGCTGCAGCGGGTGCAATCTGCCCCGCGCAATCCACGCGAGCTGCGCCCAGATCTGCCGGATTACATGGTCAACATCGTCATGCGCTGCCTGGAGCGCGATCCCGAGCTACGCTACCAAAGCGCCGCCGATATCGCAACCGATCTGCGCAACCAAAGCTCCTCGCAAGTAGCGCTCCCCCCCGCCGCGGCCAGTGGCTCCATCGCGGCTGCTCTGGCGACTCCAGCCCAACCCGCGCCGCAAGCCGCAGTCGCTGTCCCGGCCGCAAACCGACATAGGCTCAAGATAGCAGCGATCGCCGCGGTTGCCATCCTATTGTTGGCCGCCGGTCTCTACCGCATCGTATATTTAGAAACCCATCGCGCCGCCTCACCAACTTCTGCTGCTTCTTCCTCTAGATCCGCCCCGGCCCATGTCTCGCGAATTGCCGTGCTGCCCTTTCAGGTACTCGGCGATGATCCGAAACTCAAATTCATGGCCGCCGGGTTCGAGGACTCTCTGGCCTCCAACCTTTCGCAATTACAGTCTGTCAATCTGGCCGCCAGCACCGCCGCGGACAAACTTGGTGCCAACACTCCGGTCGATGTCGCCGCGAAGAAACTTGGCGCGCAATACGTCATCAACGGGACCCTGCAAGGCTCAAGCGACCGCATTCGCCTGGTTGCCAATATCACGGACACCTCCGGCAAATCCCCGCCCTGGTCCTATACCCTCGACGGAGTTCCCAAGGACATACTCACGCTCGAAGATCAACTCTTTAACAAAGTCACCTCCGCACTGCGCTTGACCGAAACCCCCGACGAAATCTCCCGCACCCTGGTGCGCTCGACCGAAGACCTCAGCGCCTATGATCTGTATCTAAAGGGGCACGATTCCCTTCGCGGCAGCGAATCGGTGAAGAATATCCAGGATGCGGTCAAGGACTTCGAGGGCTCCGTCAAGGCGGACCCCAGGTTCGCGCGCGGCTACGCCGGGTTGGCCTCTGCATCTCTGGGCATGTATCTCAGAACCAAGGACAGCTCTTGGGCGCAGCGCGCTCTGGGCGCTGCCGAACAGGCTCGACGGCTCGACGAGAACCTTCCGGAAGCACGCTTCTCCGCAGCCTACGTATATTCCAAGACCGGGCGTACCGCCGAGGCTGTCTCCGAACTGCAAAGCGCCCTCAAGCTCGCGCCCAGCTCCGATGAGGGTTACCGCCGCTTGGGTGAAGCTTTCGCCGAAGCCGGAAATAAAAAGGATGCCATTGCCAGCGCGCAGCATGCGGTTGAGCTCAACCCTTACTACTGGATCAACTACTACATCCTCGGCCAGCTTTATATGCGCTACGGGGAGTATTCCAACGCTCTCGCACAGTTCCGAAAAGTGACTGAATTGGAGCCCTCAAATGCTGAAGGCTACCAGAACATCGGCAATTCTCTCTTCCTTGCGGGCAATATTTCGGAGTCGCTCGAAGCCTACAAAAAGGCGCTTGAGCTCGAACCTACCAACGAGAACTACGGCAACATAGCGACCGCGTATCTCTTTTTGAAACGCTATCCTGAGGCCATCGCAGCCTACAAAAAGGCGATTGAACTGAACCCCCGCGAGCAGGTTACGGCGGGCAATCTGGGCGACGCTTACCGTTTTTCCGGCGACCAGAAACAGGCGAATTTGATGTATCAAAAGGCAATCGCACTCGCCACTCAGGACTTGAAAGTCAATCCGCGTAACGCCAGCACGATTTCGGCGATTGCACTCTACTATGCAAAAATGGGAGACGCACAACGCGCCATCCCGCTAAGCGATAAAGCCCGCCAACTTGATCCCAATGATGCCGGTTTGATGAGCGAAAACGCGATTGTCAACGCACTCGCGGGCAAGACCGATGCAGCTATCCGATCACTGGAACAGGCATTCGCGCATGGTTACACCGCCAAGTCCGCCGAAAACGAGCCGGAACTGAAAGCCTTGCGCAGCGACCCGCGATATCAGCAACTCATCGCCAAATACAAGAAATAGGGCGGGAAGCAGGGTCGGCGCCGCCGCCAACCCTCTTAAACTATCGGATAAACGCCCGTCTCTTTACCCACAATCCCACCAGCGCGGGCCCAATCAGCAGCAGCGTGGTCGGCTCGGGAACCTGCGAGGCCAGTTGCAGTGTCCCCTCTACTTGCCAGGTTCCCGGATTGAATCCAAAAAACGAAAAGTTGAATTCTCCGAGACCTGGAATTGCGCCAGCCGGCGGGATCCCCGGAGGCCCGAAAAAGAACCAGTCTCCATCATTTCCCACCGGGGGCGTACAGCTACTGAAATATACCGTTATGGTGCAATCATTCTGCTCCGATGTATATGCGCCAAACTGCGGCGTAATGGTAACGGCGGTAATGAAGCTGCCCGTCCGATTGGAAAATACCGGCGATATCCCGTTACCGAATTGATCGACTGTAAGGGTAAACATGAAGTTGGTGTCGTAAACCGGAATCGAGCCGCCGTTTTGACCGGACTGGACCCTCGCCGCCATCCCTGAAATTGGAATCAACAGCAGCGCGCACGCAACTAAAAGACGGAATTTGTTCATCGGAGTATGCCCTCTCTCTCTTGAGCCACCTACACTGGAAAGCAATTATATCGCCAGAATGCCAGGTTTGAGATATTTATGTATTGTCTTTGCAATCAGTGGAAACTTGGGTTCCGCTGGCTTTCCACAGCGACAACTGCAACTCATAGTTGCAATACTTTGCATGTCACTGGAAAACATTTTCCCATTCACGCTTTCAACGCTTGAGATATCCCAGCGGCGTTATGGCGTGACGGCCTTCCTGCTCAAACGCCAGTCTTTGGGATCAAACGATACCTGCAGGCGTGCGGTGAAATCATGTTGCGCACCTGCTGCCAGTACCGGAGCGACCCAACGCTCCTGCTGAAGCAATACTTGTACTCCGAAGCCGCTCTTCCCCAGATAATTCAATTCGCCGTAAGCGTCCTGCTGGGTTTCGCCCTGCGGAATAAACAACTGTGAGACCTTCACCGTGCGGAATCCCGCCATCAGCGTGCTCTGCGGATTGAACCAGTAGGTCGCCCATGCCTGCCCGCCCGTGCCCTCACGTCCGATCCACGAGCCGAGCAGGTTGCGTTTGTTGGTATAGCTGTCCTTGTAAAGACTCTCGTAGTAGTAAAAATTGCCGCCCTCTGCCCGCGTGGTTACGGTATCTGTAGTGCCCCCCTCCACATGCACATCGAGCTTGGGGATTCCGGGAAACTTGCTCAGATATATCCCCGGCACGACCGCCGCCCGGCGCGGCGAATCGAGTGGAGATACATCATCGTGCGCAAACGAATCAGCATAGAGCGTCAGCCAGTCGCGCACAAACGGCAGCCGGTAACGGAAATCGAAATTAGTATGGCGCGACCCCGGCGTGTCCCGTGGATTAAAATTGCCCGCCGTTCCGCTGCTGACGCTGGTGAAACTTTTGATGAACGTGTGGAAGGTCAGAGGCTCCAATCCCCTGCCCGCAAAGGTTGCATTGCGCGAAAATCCAAACTCCAGATTCGGCGTGGGATGGATACTCAGCTTCTGCCCATACATAAACGGATTCGGGGGATAATGGGTCCCCGCCAGCTTGCCAAAAAAGTTATCGTAGCGAATTGGGCCAGTCAGCTTCGACAGCAACGGGATCACCAGCGGAAGCGTGCGGTTGATGCGTAGCGCATAAATCGGCTCCGCATTGTTGCTCATCATCAGCGACGTCGAATCATCCGGCCCCCAGAAGAAGGATTGCTTACCCACGGAAATTTCGTTGCTTAGAAGGTTCAGCGATGCATAGGTATCCAACAGCCGGAACTGGTCGCGCGATTGCACCCCGGCAAACGTCTCCCCCGGAATGTTGTCCACGCGGGCGATCAAGCCGTTGACGGCGTCGCTGTATCCGGGAATGGTGGGCGTATGCTGGTATTCCCCGCGGACATAGAACGAGAACCGCCCCTTCTCCGCGCGGCTCTCAAAACCGGTGATCTCCTGTGTCCCGCTGCCAAACGGACGCCCGAAATCGTCCACTATGGTGGATCCGAAGTGGAAGCTGTCGTTCAGCGGCGTACCCGAAATATGCTGTATGCGGGTATATATCCTGTCCACGCCGATAGCATCGTTCACCGATCCGTTGCGATCGAGGTCCTCCTCCCGCTTCAACTCCGCTCGCAGCGCGGTCACCAGCTTTTCCGCCTCCGGAGAAAGATCAACGTCGTCGATGTTCGCCACCATCCCATAAACCGACATGCGCGTCCAGGGGCGCATCCCCATGTACGACGTGCCAATCACTCCCAGAGCGGTGAGCCGCTCGACCGCCGGATAGATCCAACTATCCAGCTCAACATAGGTCGAGCTCATGCGCGCCGCCGGAATCGGCTCTTCTTCTCTAACAAACGTTCCATAATTGGTATAGTCCGAAACGTGCCGCTGCTTGACCACGTTGTGCCCGATCAGATATCCCGCAGTGGCGCCCACGAAAACATCTGTGGGAAAATGCTGCTGCCCCGCCACCCGCGCAAATGCCACCGCCGATGCCGTGCCATATGCCAGCGTCTTGGTCAGCCATCCAGGATACTCGTCGGCAATCACAGAGGCGATGGCAAATGAAATCGCCGAGTGCGAGGAGGGAAACGACGCGCTGTTGACCGACTGAAAGAAGCGGCCACGCCCATTATCAAGATTGGGGCGCTCGCGCCGGAACACATATTTGAGCCCCTCGTCCACCTCAAACGCGTCAACCGCCGCCTCCGCGGAGAGTATCCCCGTCTCGCGCATGTGATTATCGCTGTTGCGCACTCCGACGAAATAGATCAGTGCGGCAGATCCCCCAAGCGCCGCCGCGCCCGCAGTTGAGAATGAGGCGAAAGTCTTGGTGTGGCTATTGCGCGTAAGCTCGTGGGAGGTAGTGCGGTCGGTCGCCAGCAACCCTGCCGTGATTCCCGCGTCGGGCACCAGCCACGCCGCATCCGATGCAGTCACATGAAAAGGACTGAGCCAGATCATCTTCTGATCGGCCAATATGCCCTTGATAGTGCGCTTGAAATCGCCGCCGATCGACGCCGCATCGGGGTCGCTAACATTGACCTTGCCCACGGTGGGAAGAGGGGCGGTCTGGTCCTTAGCTGAGTTCTGCTGCGCAAGCCCCGTGCAGGTCGCCGGTCCCAATGCAATAGAAACGAGCAAGCCAATTGAAAGGATGGAGGGGAAGATGTTTTTTGCCAATTTTCGTTTCTCTCGATCATCCACCGCGAGCACTGGTGTGATGCTGGTATCAGGATAAATGCTGTGTCTGCATATCATCACCGGAAGCCTGAATTTGCGCTTAACTCTCTCGTCCCCGCACAATACTTCTGGCTGGCATTGGAAAAGAGACCCACGCCTGTGACAAACTATAAGCGTATGGAATTGATTGTCTATTCTGCGGCATGGTGCCGTGACTGCCGCGAGGCCAAGCGCTTTCTCGATTCCCGCCACATCGCTTATCAGGAAATCGACATCGAGCACACCCCCGGCGCCGCCGAACAAGTCCTCCAACATGTCGGCAAGCGCGCCATCCCCCAGTTCGTAATCGACGGCAAATGGGTGCAGCCCTACCGCCCCGGCCAAGGCTTCCTCTATGAGGAGATGGCCGAACTGCTCCGTCCCACCTCCTGACCAGACACCCGCAAGCAGAGAAGCAGCATCGCACTGTTTGCTAAAAGCTAATTGCTGATCGCCTAAATATGCCCGATAAACCACTGGAACGAAGTTCGACCACCGGCGCTCTCCCCATTGACGTCTCCCTCGGTCCGAGCCTTGAAAATGTCAACGCTCCCACTCACACCGCCGTCGTGGACAGCCGCATCGCCTACATCAGCGTATTGGCGATTGTGGTCGCCGGGGTCTCGACCGTCATCGCTGAAGCCCTGATCTGGCTTATCCACCTGGCCACCAACATATTCTTCTTCGGACGCTGGAGTGGCGCCAACGTCCCGCCCTGGGACAATCATCTCGGCCTGTGGGTCATTGCTATCCCCGTCATTGGGGGCCTGCTGGTGGGCATCATGGCGCGCTGGGGATCGCCCGCCATTCGCGGCCATGGCATTCCCGAAGCCATGGAGCAAATTCTCCTCAACGAGAGCCGCATCCCGCCCCGCATCACCTTTTTGAAGCCGTTTTCCGCTGCTCTCTCCATCGGCTCCGGGGGTCCCTTCGGCGCGGAAGGCCCAATCATCGCCACCGGCGGCGCGATCGGGTCTTTGGTCGGACAGTTGCTCAAAACCACCGCCGACGAACGCAAGACCCTGCTCGCCGCGGGCGCCGCCGCAGGCATGACCGCCGTCTTCGGATGCCCCGTCTCCGCCGTACTGCTCGCCATCGAACTCCTGCTCTTCGAGTACCGCGCCCGCTCCTTCATTCCCGTCGCGCTCGCCTCCGCCATGGCCGCAGGCATGCGTGGCGCTTACATCGGATGGACCCCCATCTTCGCCATGCCCCACCTCGCGAACGTCCGCAGCGAGGCTCTCATCTGGTATGCCGTCCTCGGCGCCATCGTTGGCCTCGCCTCGGTTTACGTCACCCGCGCCGTCTACGCCATCGAAGATGCCTTTGAGCACCTTCCCGTCCACTGGATGTGGTGGCCCGCCATCGGCGCCGTCGCCGTCGGCGTTCTCGGTTACTTCTTCCCCCATACCCTTGGCGTCGGATACAGCAATATCGACGACATCCTCGGGGGCGCCATCGTCGGCAAAGCCGTCATCGTCCTCTTCATCTTCAAATTCATCTCCTGGGCAATTGCCCTGGGCAGCGGCACCTCCGGCGGTACCCTCGCGCCTTTAATGACCATCGGTGGCGGCCTGGGGTCCGCTCTGGGAGCATTACTGGCCCGCATCCCCGGCTCGGGCGTCGATTTCCGGCTTGCCGCCCTTGTCGGCATGGCGGCCCTCTTCGCCGGCGCATCCCGCGCACTCCTCACCTCCATCGTCTTCGCCTTTGAAACCACCCGTCAGCCCATCAGCCTGCTGCCTTTGCTGATCGGCTGCACTGTCGCCTTCTTCGTCTCCGCCATCCGCCTGCCATACTCGATTATGACCCTCAAGATCGAGCGCCGCGGCACTCGCGTCCCCGGCGAATACGGCTCCGACTATCTGGGACGCGTACTCGTCGCCAACGCCTGCACCCGCAACGTCTCCACGCTCAAAGAAAACGATAAGCTGCAAAAGGTCCGCCAGTGGATCGTCTCCCGCTCCAGCGGCTCCGGACATCAGGGTTTCCCCATCGTCTCAACCAATGGAAAGCTAATCGGCGTGGTCACTCGCCGCGACATCTTCGACGACACCGACGCCGGCGACCGCACGGTCAAAGACATCATCAAGCGTCCCCTCGCCGTCGTTTATGACGACAACAGCTTGCGCGAGGCCGCCGACCACATGGTTCGCGTAAACACCGGACGCCTGCCCGTGGTCACCCGCATCGCTCCCGATAAAGTGGTGGGCATCATCACCCGCGGCGACCTGCTCACCGCCCAGCAACAACGCCTGCAGGAGCAGTTCGAACCCTCTCGCAGCATTCACTTCTCCTCCCGGCTCCGCCCGCAGGAAGGGGAAAAGTGAGGAAAGCAGTCAGCGATAGCAATCAGCAGTTATTTAATTACAAATTACAGATCGAAAGTTGCAGATTAGACGGTCACACTTGCTGCAACCCTCTGCGAGAATGTCATCCTGCGCCGCGGCGTTCTTTGCCGCGGCGCAGGACCTCTGCAATTTCTTAAAAGCAAGTAGGTTCTGGGGGAGAGAATTAGCTAGCGAATGACAGAATGGCTCCGGACTTTCGCGCATATCGCCGAATGCCAATTGCCGACTGACTTAATGCCGAATGCCACCGTGAACCCGCACGCTGCACACTGGCGCCGCCGCCTGGCGATGCTTCTCATACTAGGGGCCGCCGTCGCCCTCTTCACGGCCACTCAATTCGCCAGCACTGCGTGGATCAACAAGCGACAGCAGCTCGCTCAGCAGTGGGTCCACGCAGGGGACCGCGAAGCCGCGGAATCGCACCCCCAGCAAGCGGTCATCTCCTACCGCAATGCGCTGCTTTACAACGACGACTCCGCCGTCCGCTTTCGCATGTCGCTGGCGATGATTGCCGCTGGCGATTCCTCTGAAGCCGAGGCTTATCTGCTCTCTCTGCTCTCAGAAGAACCCGGCAACGCCGACTATAATCTGGCCCTCGCCCACCTCTCCCAGCGCCAGAAATCGCCCAGCGATGATAAAGCTGTCAGCTATTACCGCGCCGCGTTGCTGGGCCATTGGGAGAGCGCTCCGGTCCAGCACCGCGTCGCGACCAATCTCGAATTGGCGCGCCTCCTGCTCGCCCACCGCGCCTTCACCGATGCCCGCGCCGCGCTGCTCTCCCTCACCGCCGAAATGCCGAAAGACACCGCCACTCAGATCGAAATCGCCCATCTCTTCCTTCAGGCCGGAGACCGGCATGAGGCCGCTATCATCGCCCAACAAGTACTCAAGCAAACTCCGCATAATGGCGACCTGCGGGCTTTCTATGCCAGTCTGCTGCTCCACTCCGGCGAATTCAAACGTGCCCGCCAGGAATTTCAGCTCGCCTCCGAACACACCTCCCTCACGCCCGAAATGCAATCGGAATACGACATTGCCAGGAGTGCCGAAACCCTTGATCCTTATGCGCGCGGCCTGCGCGTCATGGAGCAATCCGTCCGTCTCCAATCTATCCTTAGATGGCTGCAACAACGCCTCACCATGTGCGCTCCCACCTCTCCTGATCTGCCGCAAGCCCAGCAATGGATGCAGGCCGCCAGCGTCAGGAATCTGCGCGATCACCCCGAAGCCGTGGACCAGATCGTCAAATTCGCCGCTAGCGTCGAACAAACTGTCTCTGCTTGCCCCCTGCGTGCTCCTGAAGACGCCGCCATCCAACTGATCGGAAACCAGCAGTGATTCCCCCCGCCGAACGCGAACTCGAATCCGAGGCAGTTGCCCTCCCCGCCGCGAGCGCCGGCAGCTCGGCCGAGAGCCCACGCTGGGCCATCTGGCGCTACTCCATCTTCAGCGAAGAGCGCGTCTTCCTCCTGCTCGCGATCGTCATCGGATTTATCTCCGGCGCGGCCGTCGTCTGCTTCCGCATCGCTATCGAGTGGCTGCGCGTGGTCATGCTCGGGTCCGCTCTCGCTCCCTCTCATGCCCGCGCCTTTCTCTCGCCGCTCATCGCCGGACTGATCGTCGCGGTTCTGGTCATCCACTTTTTTCCCCGCACCAGCGGTAGCGGCGTCAACCAAACCAAAGCTGCTCTCTATATATACGACGGATACATTGGCTTTCGCGTCGCCGTCGGCAAGTTCATCGTCTCCTCCCTGGCCATTGGCTCCGGCTTCTCCCTGGGGCCCGAAGATCCGGGGCTGCAAATTGGCGCGACCATTGCCTCCGTCTGCGGGCGCTCCCTCCGCCTCTCCCGTGAACGCCTGCGACTCATCGCACCCATCGGCGCAGCCGCTGGTCTCGCCGCCGCCTTCTCCGCCCCCGTCTCCGCCGTGCTCTTCGTCATCGAAGAGGTCATCGGACAGTGGAGCGCCGAAGTCTTTGGCGCGATCGTCCTCTCCGCCACCACTGCCGCCTTTGTCGCCCGCTGGTTCTTCGGCTCCGAACCTCTCTTCCGCATCCCGCCTGTAGAATTTCGCGGCGTCGAAGAATTGCTCGCCTACGCCGCCCTGGGCATCATTGGCGGCCTCGCCTCAGTCGTCTTTGCGAGACTCATCGCCTCTCTCCGCCTCCGGGCCAAGAACCTTCCCCACTGGACGCGATACTTCCAGCCCGCCGCCGCCGCCCTCATCCTCGGACTCATCGCCTGGCTCGGCTTCCCCCAGGTCATGGGTGCGGGGTACGAAATCATCGACCAGGCCATGCACGACCGCTTCACCTGGGAGACACTCGGCATCCTCGCCGGTCTCAAAATCGTCGCCACCACCGTCTCCTTCGTCAGCGGAACCCCCGGCGGCATGTTCGCCCCCACCCTCTTCATCGGAGCCATGCTCGGCGCAAGCGTGGGCGGCGTCGAGCGCATGCTCATCCCTCACCTCACCGGGACCATCGGCACCTATGCCCTGGTCGGGATGGGCGTGCTCTTCGCCGGATTTCTCCGCGCTCCCATGACCTCCGTATTCATGGTCCTGGAGGTCAGCGGGAATTACTCCATCATCGTGCCCGTCATGATCGCCAACACCCTCTCCTACCTCATTTCTCGCAGCCTGCAACCGGTCCCCATCTTCGAATTGCTCACCCTGCAAGACGGCCTCGAACTCCCCTCCATGGAGGAGCAGCGTGAACAGCCCGTCCTGCGCGTCGAGGATGCCATGCGCCCCGCCAAACTACCCGTCCTCTCCTCCAGTGCTACCATCGCGGAAGCCATCTCCGTCGCCGAAGCCGCCGGCGCCGAGGACCTCATGGTCGATGACCGCCCCAACGGCTGGGCGGCGACCACCCTCTTCGATCTGCGCAAAAGTGCCGAGGAACAACCGCGGACGGAGCCCCTCTATCGCGTTCTCTCCCCCCAGCGCGCCCCCCACCTCCACCCCGACCATCGTCTGGAAGTCGCACTCTACCACGTTAAAGACTGGCGTCTTCTTCCCGTTATCCATCGCGCCGACAAATACAAACTCGTGGGCATCATCGCCCTCGAAGATATCCTCGAAGCTTACGACCGCCTGCAACCACGCCACGGCGAATAACGATGACGGGCCAACGCCGCACGAACGTGGTAGCGCCAGCCCCCGCTGGCGATCGGGGCCAACGTGGTACTCTGTATTCGGCGAACTTCTTTCGCGAGGGGGCTGCCATTCGATTCCGGTTTGATGTTCTTCTAGCGCTAGTTACGATTCCCCTGCTCAGCGCCGCAACCGATTCCCGGCCGGTCGTCGCCGTCACTGGCGGCCAGGTCCGCGGTACACTCCTTGCTTCCGGTGCGGTATTTCAAGGCATCCCTTATGCACGGCCTCCGGTCGGCGACTTGCGTTGGCGCGGGCCTGCCCCGGTAGAACCTTGGACCACCGTGCGCGACGCGGCCACAGCAGGACCACCCTGCGCCCAGAACCCTTACTTCGTCCCCGACGCCAAAGAAACCAGCCGGGAGGACTGCCTCTACCTCAACGTGTGGACGCCGGCGTGGCCCGCCAAATCAATCCACAAGCCGGTAATGGTCTGGATTCCCGGCGGAGGGAACTTTGCCGGGAGCGCATCGTCTACCGCGCGGTCCGGCGAGAAACTTAGCCGACATGGCGTAGTCGTGGTCAGCCTTAACTACCGCCTGGGCCTATTCGGCTTCTTCTCCCATCCGGAACTTACGAAAGAATCTCCCCATCATGCCTCGGGCAATCAGGGAATTCTCGATCAGATTGCCGCGCTGCATTGGGTCCACGACAACATCGTGAAATTCGGCGGCGACCCGGAAAACGTAACCATCTTCGGCGACTCCGCCGGATCGCTGGATGTCAGCGCTCTGATGACCTCGCCCCTGTCGCGCGGCTTGTTTCGTCGCGCCATCGGGCAGAGCGGGGCCGTCGTGCTGGCGGGGGAACCACTCTCTCTGCCCGATGCCGAAAAGCGGGGACTCTCGCTGGCCGCAACCTGGAATGCCGGCGCCGATACCTCCTTGCCGGCATTACGCGCTCTTCCAGCAAACGCGATCCTCGCCAAAGAACCAGATTTTCTTAAGAAACCGCAACCCAATCTCGGACTCGTGATTGACGGCTATGTATTTCCCCAAAGGCCCGCGGACGTCTTCGCCGCCGGCCACGAACATCGGGTTGACATGTTGAACGGGAACGTGGCGCATGAGTGGGTACCGGGCGTGGACCCTCCGGCGGACCTGAAACAAGCCATCACGGATGCGTATCCCGCGGACACGGCAAAGCGCGCACTATCTCTCTATACGGCCAGCGGGACCGACGCCCTCTATGGTACCCCGGGTGAACAATGGGTCGAAGATATCGGCTTCCGCTGTCCGACGGAGGCGCAAGCCGTCTGGCATGCGGCCGCGGGAAATCGCGTCTTCCAATATCAATTCGATCGCATTCCTCCGAACGCCAAACAGAGACACAACTTGCACGCCATTGATGTCAATTACGTATTCGGTCTCGGCTCCGGAGACTTTGAACCCGTTGACTATGCCATCTCGGATGCATTGCAGCAATATTGGACGAATTTCGCCAAGACTGGTGACCCCAACGGTACCGCCAAGCTGCCAAAATGGCCTCAATTCGGTCCTGCGTCCCGTAGTTATATAGAGTTCACCGACGCCGGTCCGGTGGTCCGAAAGGACCTCCGCCGCCAATTTTGCGAACTGTGGAGCGAAAGTCGAAAGCAAACCCGGTAAAGCCCGTGGCCAACCACCATCATTCATCATACCCATACAACTAACACCGGTCGGCGTCTCCCTCGAAAGACATTCTTCCCTCGCCCATCCATCCATGAGAGCGACCCTACTTCCGATTTCTGACTTCTTGCTTCCAATCTCTTGCCCACTTGTCCACATCCGTTGCCATCCACTCTGCAATAATGAAAACGAGAACTCACTCCTGACTACTGATTACCAACAACTAAACCATGATTCCACGCTATACCCGCCCTGAAATAGCCCGCATCTGGAGCGAAGAAAATCGCTTCCGCCAATGGCTCGCCGTCGAGATCGCCGCCACCGAAACTCTCGCCGAAGCCGGACTCGTCCCCCAATCCGCCGCCCTCGCCATCCGCGAGAAGGGCAACTTCGACCTCAAGCGCATCCATGAAATTGAAGCCGAGGTCAAGCACGACGTCATCGCCTTCACCACCTCGGTCGCCGAACACGTGGGGCCAGAGGCGCGCTGGCTACACTACGGCCTCACCTCCAACGACGTTGTGGACACCGCGCAAGCGCTCATCCTGCGCGATGCCTCCGCCCTCATCTCCGCCGGACTCCGCCGCCTGCGCGACGCCCTTGAGCGCCGCGCCTTCGAGTTCAAATACACGCCTATGATCGGACGCACCCACGGTGTCCACGCCGAGCCCACCACCTTCGGCCTCAAACTCGCCGGCTGGTATGACGAAGTGGTGCGCAACATCGCCCGCTTCGAGCGCTCCGCCGAGGAGATGCGCGTCGGTAAAATTTCCGGCGCCGTCGGCACCTTCGCCCACCTCGACCCCGAATTCGAAGAGCGCATCTGCCATCGTCTCGGCCTCAACTTCGCTCACATCTCCACTCAGGTGCTGCAGCGCGACCGCCACGCCTATTACCTCGCCACGCTCGCCACCATCGCTTCGACCCTCGACCTGATCGCCACCGAAATCCGCCACCTGCAGCGCACTGAGGTGCGGGAGGTCGAAGAGTTCTTCAGCGAAAAGCAGAAGGGCTCTTCCGCCATGCCCCACAAGCGCAATCCGGTCAACTGCGAGCAAGTCTGCGGACTCGCCCGCGTCATTCGCTCCAACGCCCAGGCCGGCTTCGAGAATGTCGCCCTCTGGCATGAGCGCGACATCTCCCACTCCTCAGCTGAACGCGTCATTCTCCCCGATTCCACCACCCTCACCGATTACCTGCTGCACAAGACGGCCGGCATTATTGAAAACCTGCTCGTCTATCCCCCCCGCATGTTGCGCAACCTGGAATCCACCGGCGGCCTCGTCTTCAGCGGCCAGCTGCTCCTCGACCTCGCCGAATCCGGCATGTCGCGCGAAGATGCCTACCGTCTCGTCCAATCGAACGCCATGCGCGCCTGGAACCAGGAGCTGAACTTCAAAGAGCTGGTCGTCGCCGACCCGGAAATCACCTCCCGCGTCCCGCGTGAAAAAGTCGAGCACGCCTTCAACCTCGAACGCCAACTCAAAAACGTTGACCGCATCTTCGCCCGCGTCTTCGGCGCAAACTAATGCCTCTCTTCCGCCAGCCCGAAATTGTCACGCTCGCCGTTACCGGCGCCAGCGGCTCCATGCTTGCTCGCCATGGGATCTCAATTCTTGACCAGGATGACCGCGTCAAACAAATCAATCTGGTTCCCTCCGATCACGCCCTGCGCATTATGGCGGAAGAGCTCGGCATCGCCGGACGCAATGGGCTCGTCGAACGCTTGCTCGGCCATCCCTCGCAAAAAATTCAGATCCAGAACAATGCCGATATCGGCGCCAACATCGCCAGTGGCTCCTATCCCACCGACGCGATGATTATTCTCCCGTGCAGTATGGGCACGCTCAGCAAAATCGCCAACGGACTCGCCGACCAGCTCATCGAACGCGCCGCCGACGTCTGTCTCAAAGAGCAACGCCCTCTCATTCTCTGTGTGCGTGAAACTCCGCTTAACAAAATCCACCTCCGAAACATGGCCCACGCCGCCGACGCCGGAGCCACCATCTTCCCCGTCATCCCCGCCTTCTACACTCTCCCCGCCACCACCGATGACATCGCCCGCGAATACGTCAACCGCGTCCTCGCCCACATCGGCCTTCCCCAACCCGGCGCCTATCATTGGAAGGGATGATTCACATCGCCAGGAGCTAGGGGCCAGAAGCCAGATGCTTCCCCACCACCCCCGCCGTGAACTCCGAGACCCCGGCCTTCCCCAACTCCTCATGCGAAAACCACCTCGCATCTACCGCATCCCCGCCCGCGCACAACTCTCCACTTTCCACCTCGCACACATAGTCGATCAGCACATAGTGAAATTCCACCTCGCCCTTCTCATCGCGGACAATCCTGTCGAACACCTCGACCGCTCCCGTCATGCGCACCTCCAACCCCGTCTCCTCCCGCGCCTCCCTCCGTGCGCCCGCCTCCAGCTCCTCTCCCAACTCCAGAACTCCGCCGGGAATGGTCCACTCGCCCTTTAGCGGCGGGTTCCCCCGCTTCACCAGCGCCACTTGTGGGAATGGCTGGTTTCGCAAGATAATCGCCCCCACCCCCACCATCGGCCTCTCCGGATAATCTCGTTTCATCCGCGTCTCCTTTGTCCCTTGTCCCTCCGCGAAATAGTATGCTGTATAGTTTGCTCTCCCAAAGGACTAAGATTTGCTGCGCTCCCTATTCATCACCCTCTCTGAAAGCAAAAACCTCCGCCGCTTCGCCGAGCAATCCGCGATAGGACAAAAAGTCTCTCATCGCTTCGTCGCCGGCATGACTCCCGAAGATGTCCTCAGCGCTGCCGCGGCAGTTAACAAATCCGGCATGTCCGTCAGCGTGGACAATCTTGGTGAAAACGTGACCAATGCCGCAGAGGCCACGCACAGCGCCGAACTCTACCGCCAGCTTCTCGACCAGATCACCCAGCGCCAGCTCAACGCGAACGTCTCCCTCAAGCTCACCCACATGGGATTCGACGTGGACCAGCAGCTTGCCCGAGACATCACCAACTCGCTCATCCAGCAGGCCGCCCGTCTGAAGAATTTCGTGCGCGTGGACATGGAGGGCTCCCCTTACACCCAAAAAACCATCGACACGGTGCGCGCCCTCCACGCTCAACCCGGCAATGCCGGATACGTCGGCACCGTCATTCAGGCCTATCTCTATCGCAGCGAAAAGGACATCGAGGACCTCGTCTCGGAGAAAATTCGCATTCGCCTGTGCAAGGGGGCATACAAAGAGTCCGCCGACATAGCCTTTCCCAAAAAAGAAGACACCGACAAGAACTACCTCAAGCTGGCAAAGATATTAATGAAAAGCGGCGTCTATCACGGCATGGCGACCCACGATGAAAGGATTATCGAGCAGATAAAGGCATTCGCTAAAGCCGAGCGCATCCCCAACGACGCCTACGAATTCCAGATGCTCTACGGCATCCGCACCGACCTGCAAAAACAACTCGCCAAAGACGGATATGGGATGCGCGTCTATATCCCGTTCGGCAGCGAATGGTATCCCTACTTCATGCGCCGCCTCGCGGAGCGGCCTGCGAACGCGCTGTTTATTGCCAAGAACATGCTGCGGGGATAATATTATGCACGGTGCCGACAGCACAGTGCGGACCACGGCCAAAATCGGCAGCTACTTCGCAAACGGGACCATTTTCGACCGTAATATCTTTTTGTCGCGTGTCACCAGGTTGACCCGATGCACGATGCTGGTAGCGGCGATAATTTCGTCGGCTGGATCGCTTTGAAAATCCAGCTCCATCATTTGCAGACAAATTTGTAAGTTGAGCGGCCAGATATGCACCCGCGAGAGAGCACGGGAAAACTCGGGAGAGTTTGGTTCCATCTGAATGCGCCTGTGCTGCGATAGCTTTGCAATCTCCCAAAGTACAATCGCCGACACACTCCATGTATCGTTACCAAGCAGTCGGCGCTCGCTTGCACTCAGATTGCCCTGTAAAGCATAAACAAAGATGTGCGTGTCAAGATTGAGCATCCCACTCAATTCCGGTAGACAGGATATTGCCCTTGATTTTGATTCTGTCTTTCATGCTGCCGATCAGATCGGCGCACCCGGTATTCGCGGGGACTACGCGCGCCACGGGCTTCCCATGCTTCGTCACCAGAATTCCGTCGGAATCCAGGTTTTCCAGCAAGGAAAGGCACTGCTCCTTGAATTTCGAGGCATTAATCGTCTGCATATGCACATCTTATCAACGGTCAATTAAGCTGTCTAGTCATTATTATTGACCATTTTGATAAAAAACCTCTACTCCCGCGAAAGAACATCATTCACAATCTACCCGAGGCTTCTACTTCGGCGCCTTCTCCGTCTGTTCCTTCTCAGCATTCGCCGAATCGTCTTTGACCACCGAACCCGGCGGCAGTTCAAAGAGCGCCGGATCAGGCTCGCCCATGGACACATCAGTCATTTCCATGGTGGAGTTCGGTCTCCCTTTCCTCTTCGTGACAGTTTTCATCATCACAGCAAGCTCCGGCGAAAACCATCGGTCCACCTT
>JBDTLH010000007.1:0-5933 GCA_039934875.1 Acidobacteriaceae bacterium
TCTCCTGCATCGCCGGCGGCGGCCCGCTCCATGCGACCTGGAAGGGCGCATCGTGGATGAACCAGCGGCACATGCTGTTCGCGTGGTTGAGCTTATTCTCTGTTGGCCTGACTGATCTTTATATCCGCCTGGTGGCGGCGGGGACGATTGTGGATTTGCGGATATTATGACCGACCGGTTCGAGACGCATGAGCATGATGTTCTGATTATCGGCGCCGGGGGCGCGGGGTTGCGCGCGGCGATTGAAGCCATGGCGCAGGACGCGAATGTGGGCGTGGTCTGCAAATCGCTGCTGGGCAAGGCGCATACGGTGATGGCGGAGGGCGGGATCGCGGCCGCGATGGCAAACGTGGATACGGCCGACGATTGGCGGACGCATTTTGGCGACACCATGCGCGGCGGCAAGTTCCTGAACCATTGGCGCATGGCGCAGTTGCACGCGCAGGAGGCCCCGGAGCGGGTGCAGGAGCTGGAGCAGTGGGGCGCGCTGTTTGACCGCACGGCCGATGGAAACATATTGCAACGGGCGTTTGGCGGGCACACCTTCAAGCGGCTGTGCCATGTGGGCGACCGCACCGGCCTCGAAATGATCCGCACGTTGCAGGACCGCGGCGTGGCGATGGGCTTCGATGTGTATATGGAGTGCGCGATCACGCGATTGCTGAAAGACGGAGACCGCATTGCGGGGGCGTTCGGATATTGGCGGGAGAACGGGCGCTTTATCGTCTTCAAGGCGAAGTCGGTGGTGATTGCCACGGGCGGGATCGGCAAGGCGTGGCCGGTGACCTCGAATTCGTGGGAGTACACGGGCGATGGGCTGTCGCTGGCCTACAACGCGGGCGCGGAGCTGCAGGATATGGAGTTCGTGCAGGTCCATCCGACGGGCATGGTGTGGCCGCCGGGGGTGCGGGGATTGCTGGTGACAGAGGCGGTGCGCGGGGAAGGCGGCATCCTGCGCAATAAGCTGGGCGAACGCTTCATGGAGAAGTACGATCCCAGGCGCATGGAGCTTTCGACGCGCGATGTGGTGGCGCGATCGATTTATACCGAGGTGCGCGAGGGCCGCGGCACCGAGCACGGGGGCGCGTATCTAGACATCTCGCATAAGCCGGCGGAGTATGTGAAGCGCAAGCTGCCCAGCATGTACCACCAATTCAAAGAGCTGGCGGATGTGGACATCACCCAGGGGCCGATGGAGGTGGGGCCGACCTTCCACTACACCATGGGTGGGATACGGGTGGATGCGGAGACCGGGGCGGCGAGCGTGCCGGGATTGTTTGCGGCGGGCGAAGCGGCGGCGGGATTGCATGGAGCGAACCGGTTGGGAGGCAACTCGTTGTCTGATCTGCTGGTCTTTGGGCGGCGCGCGGGATTGGCGGCGGCGGAAGATGCTAAGCGCACCCCTGCGCCGGTGATCGATGACGCGCAGATCGCGGCGGGCGAGCGGGAGATGCTGGCGCCCTTTGAGCGGGAAGAGGGGGAGAGCGCGTATGAGATCCATCACGATCTGCAACAGTCGATGCAGAAGCTGGTGGGGATATTTCGCGTGGAAGAGGAGTTGCAGCAGGCGCTCGGTGACATCGAGGCGCTCAATGAACGAATGGCGCGGGTGCGGGTGGAGGGATCGCGGATGTTTAATCCGGGATGGCACTTGGCGTGGGACCTGCGCGCGATGCTGCGGGCGACGGAGGCGGTGACCCGCTCGGCGCTGCTGCGGCGGGAGAGCCGGGGGGCGCACAGCCGCATCGATTATCCGAATTACGATCCGGTGTGGGAGCGGCAAAATAATGTGGTATCGAGAAATGGCGATGTGATGCGGGTGCGGCAGGAGCCGGTGACGGAGATGCCTCCGGAGTTGAAGGAATTGCTGAAAGAGGGCAAATAGATGGATGCGGTGTTGCGGGTGTTTCGCGGGGACAAGGACGGCGGGGCGGCGGTGGATTATGCGGTGCCGATCGCTCCGGGGATGGTGGTGCTGGATGCGGTGCACTACATTCAGGCGCACCAGGCGCCCGACTTGGCGGTGCGCTGGAACTGCAAGGCGGCGAAGTGCGGGTCTTGCTCGGCGGAGGTGAATGGGCGTCCGCGGCTGATGTGCAAGACGCGGATGGATGCGCTGCCGCTGGACAAGCCGATCGCAGTGAGCCCCATGAAATCGTTTCCCGTCATCAAGGACCTGGTGACGGACGTGTCGTGGAATTACCGAGTGAATAAAAAGATCCCTCCATTTCAGCCGCGGGCGGGCGTGGAGTGGAAGATGTATCAGCGCGATGTGGACCGGGTGCAGGAGTTCCGTAAGTGCATCGAGTGTTTTTTGTGCCAGAACGTCTGCCACGTGCTGCGCGACCATGATAAGAAAGAGGAATTTGCCGGGCCGAGGTTTTTCGTGCGCGTCGCGGGCCTCGAGATGCATCCGCTGGATGGAGTATCGCGGACGGCGCTGCTCAAAGACGAGCTGGGGCTGGGATACTGCAACATCACCAAGTGCTGCACCGAGGTGTGTCCGGAAGACATACACATTACCGACAACGCGATCATTCCGCTGAAGGAGCGGGTGGTGGACGAGTATTATGATCCGGTATTAAAGATGGTGCGCAGGATCAGGAAGATGGTGGCGGGGAGAGCAACATAGATTAGGAGTATTGCATGGGGTTCACGCTTAAGAAAATTTCACAGGCCGGCATCGCGGTGGCGAACGAAAAGGCCGAGCTCTATCGCGTCCTCAACCAGCCGCATGAGGCGGAGTCGATCTGTCTGGACGTGCTGGCGGTGGACCCGGAAAATCAATTGGCGCTGCGCAATCTGGCGCTGGCGATTACCGATCAATTCGTGGGCAAGGCTTTCGACAGGTATGGGGACGCGGAGCGAGTACTCGAAAAGCTGAGTGATCCTTATGAGCGGTTTTACTACTCCGGCATCATGCATGAGCGCCGGGCCAAGGCGCAGTTGCAAGCCGGGCAGATGCCGCATGCGCTGCTGGTGATCTTTGAAAAAGCACTGCATTTCTTTGCGCAGGCTGAGGCCATCAGCCCGTCGTCGAATGATGATGCCATTCTTCATTGGAACAGTTGTGTGCGGGTGTTGGAGAGCCGAGGGGACGCGGCGTGGCGGCGGGAGCACCAGGAGTCAGGGGCGCTGGGCGCGGACGATATGACGCGGGGGTAGCTGGAGATAAGTTAGGACTGACAATCCGTTGGAAAAAGGCCCGGCAATTACGCCGGACCCCGGAGAGCCTACCTCAAATGTATAACCCTGGTGAGGACCAGGCCACCGAGGAAATCGATGCCGTCGAGTCGCTCCCATCTGCGGGCAGAGTTTAGCGGCCAGGTAATAGGCAAGTGTCTAACTCCCGGGGTTCGCGCGCTCCATGGTCACTCCCACAGCGCTCCGCGATCGATGCTGGCGATGGTAGTGCGTCCGCAGAGCGCCATCGCCATCTCCAACTCGCGGCGCAGGATTTCGATTACCCGCGCCACTCCTTCCGCTCCGCCACACGCCAGGCCGTAGAGCTGGGGGCGCCCGATCAGCACCGCGTCGGCTCCCAGGGCAATCGCCTTGAGTACATCGGTGCCGCGCCGGATGCCTCCATCCATCAGTACCGGGATACGACCCGCGACCTTCTCCGCAATGAAGGGCAGCGCGTCGATGGTTGCGGGAACAGTGTCGAGATTACGTCCGCCATGGTTGGAGACGATGATGCCGGAGACGCCTGCCTCGACGGCACGCGCCGCATCCTCAGGATTGAGGACCCCCTTGAGCAGCAGCGGCAATTTCGACAACGAACGCAGCCAGTCGAGGTCTTTCCAGTTTAAGGAAGCATCCAGCATGGCAGTGTAGATGCTGTGTTCATCGACCGTGCGATGGGCGGTGAGCAGGTTGCCGATCTCCACGCCCGCAAATTTCAGAGCGTTCAGATTCGCCCGTGCAGTACCGGGCGGAAGCGCGAATCCGACACGGTCTTCACGATTGCGGCAGCCGAGGACCGGCGTATCCACGGTCAGGCAGAGGGCGCGACAACCGGCCGCTTCGGCGCGCAGCGCCAGTTCGCGAGTAAAGCCGCGATCGCTCTGGGCGTAGAGCTGAAACCAGAGCGGGCACTTCGCCGTCTTCGCAATATCTTCGATGCTGATGTTCGAAAATGAACTGACCACCATCGCCGCTCCACCGAGCGCCGCTCCCCGCGCGGTTGCAATCTCCCCTTCGGGATGCAGCAGCTTGTGGTACGCGGTAGGCGCCAGCAGCAGGGGAGAGGCGTGCTCTTCACCGAAGAGCGTGACCCGGGTATCGATATGTGAGACATCCACCAGCACCTTGGGCTTGAGGCGGAGGCGGGCGAACGCTTCGCGGTTCCAGCGCATGGTGTTCTCATCGGCTGAGCCTCCGCGAACGTACTCCCATGTCATCTCGGAGACGTGCTCCCGCGTTTGCGCGAGCGCTTCAAAGTCGTCAAGGCATACTGGGGCGACGGCCGTCATGTTCATTGGGCAATCCTATCAAGAGCGCCGCACAGAAGCGCGGATATGCTCTAATTTCCTTGATGAATATCTGTCTCTTTGGCGGCACCTTCGATCCCATCCATCTGGGGCACCTGGAGATCGCGCGCGCGGCCGCCGACCGCTTTCAACTGAAGCAAGTGCTCTTCTGCCCGGCGTATCAGTCGCCGTTCAAGCAGGGGGAGCAGAGCGCTGCGTATCCGCACCGCTTCGCCATGGTGGCGCTGGCAATCGCGGCAGAGGAAGAGGGAGAAGGGGACAAACGCTTCCTGGCCTCGGACCTGGAGTCGCCGGTCAGGAGCGCGGGGGAGACGCCCAACTACACCGTCGATACGGTGCGCCGGTTGAAACAACAATTGGGGAAATCGGACCGATTGTTTTTTCTCTGCGGCATGGACGCGTTTAAAGACATTGCCAAGTGGCACGAGGCGGAGGCGCTGCTTGCGTGCTGCGAATTCGTTGTGGCGGCGCGTCCGGGTTTTCCGCTGGCGGATGTGGCGGCCGCGCTGCCCGCGAGTTTGCGCCCCGCAAAGGCCGTGCTCGCGGCTTCCAAACAACTCCAATCCGATGCGCTGGTTTTGCGCGGCGCGAACATTCATTTGTTGACGGAGACGGCGGAGGACGCGTCTTCGACGTCGGTGAGGCTGGCGATTGGCAACAAGCATCCCACAGCGCGGCAATTGCCGCCGCTGGTCGCCGCGTACATAAAACGGCAGCGGCTTTATCAGCAGCGCGCGCATAAGAAATGAGTGGAGCCGGATGCGGGCGAATACCTTAGCCGCAGGTAGGGTGATTTAAGGCCCGGGAAATGGGCGCGAAAAGCTGGTTAAAACGTTACAAAAACTGTCGAAATCGATCAAAAAACACTCAAAATCGTGTTTTTTGCGGGAAGAGGGGCGGAACCTTAGAGGCTTAGATGGAGCCTGAGGGAAAGCGCGGGTAGAGATCGGCAGAATCGAAGTGGAGGCAGGCGGCCGCTATATCCCTGACAACAACTCTTTTCAATTGGACTGGAAAGATATCAGGGGTGACTATCTGCACCCAGAATTAGCGGAGAGCAGAATTCGATGGCGGTGGATACAGTCCTTTGCAAACCGTTATCCCTGCTAACAGGGAAAAATACAGGGAATGATTGCGTTTTTTCGTTCTGCAACTGCATGAGACCTTCGGTAAGCGGTTAGTTTTGAGCACGTTATGAGTTTCTCCACGGGTTTCGGTCGAAAAGATAACAGGGAATTAAATCAAGGGAAACAGGGAACCAAATTCCCTGTTCCCTGATTTTTCAGGAAGAAGGGGAGCAAACGGCAGAGACAAGGCTGATGGGATAAGAGGGAAGGCTCGCGTTCTATGCTCAAGCAGTCTTTTGCGGTTGAGGACCAAGAAAGACGCTGGAGAAGAAAGGAGCCTTCCTATGATGATTGTAGGGTGTGATTTTCATCC
>JBDTLH010000008.1:0-5515 GCA_039934875.1 Acidobacteriaceae bacterium
CTCCTATTCCATTCTCAAAGCTTGCATGGGATCAACTGAGGCGGCGTGGCGGGCGGGCAGCCAGGAGGCGATGCATCCCGCCAGCAACAGCGCTATGGCGACCCCGATATAGGTCCATACATCAACCGGCGAAACGTTATACAGAAAGCTGCGCACCAGCCGCCCGCTGGCGAAGGCAAGCGCGAATCCAGCGAGCAAGCCGATGGCAATGAGCATCGCTCCCTGCCGCAGCACCATCGCTAGTATCGAGCCCCGCGATGCGCCCAATGCCATGCGCACCCCGATCTCCCGCTGCCGGTGTCCCACCAGTTGCGCCAGCACGCCATAGAGTCCCGCCAGCACCATCAAGATTGCCAGCGCAGTGAACGAGCCGGTCAGGTAAAGCGCCAGCCGCTGATTGAAGTTCGATTGGTCCACCGCCTCCTGCATGGTGCGGAAATTGTCGAGTGCATAACCAGGAGCGGTCTGATGAAACACATTACGAATCGCTGTAACTGGAGCGGCATCCACCGCGCCTCGCGTCTTCACCACAAAATTCACAAACGTCTTCAACAACGCCTGGTAGAACAGGGAGGTTGTCGGCACTTGCTCAAACGCCAAATAAATCTCCGGGCGAACCGCGACGCTGGCGCCATGTTGGCTCGCGTCCGCCAGCACGCCCACGATGGTATACGGCTGGAGCATGCCCGTATCTTTACCGCCGAGATCAATCTGATGGTTGAGCGCATCATGCTCGGGAAAATACTTTTTGGCAAAGCTTTCATTGATGACCGCGACAAACGGGGCGCCCGGCCCATCATTCTCGGAGATCATGCGCCCCTGCAACACCGGTGCGCCGATAACATTCGCATATCCGGCGCTGATCGCGTTCACGCGGGTGTTGTTCTGTCCTCGCGGGGCCTTCGCCTTTCCCACCACGTCAAAGCTCGAAGCCAGGTCTGCATCGAATAACGGCGGAGCAGTTGCCAATGCGGCATTCACTACCCCGGGAAGCTGCCGAAGTTTTTCCAGCGCCGGAGCATAGACCGAAACAGCAACCGAGACCGGCGCATGCGCAACATCGGTTGAGACCGCCATATTGCTGAAACCGGCGGCATCGGCAGGCATGGCGGTAAATGTGGTGATGCCCAAAGTTTCAAATCCGAGGTGCGCATGTTCAAGATTCCACAGCGTATGAAACATCAGCCCTGACCCGACCAGCAGCACCACCGACAACGCCACCTCGCCCGCCACCAGCCATGAGCTCAATCGTGAATTCGCTCCCTTTGTTCCCACGCCGCGCGAGGCCGCCTGCAGCGCCGGCTGCGGATCAGTGCGCGCCGCCCACAGTGCCGGAATCAGTGAAGAGAGAATGGTGCAAACTGCGGCGACCCCAAACAGCACGCCCACGATCCCCCATTGCAAATGGATCTCACTCCCCCGCGGAATCACTCCTTCCGGCAATTTACCAATGGCCTTAAGAAAGAACCACGCCAGCAGCAATCCGCATCCAGCGCCAATCAAGCTCAGCAACGCTCCCTCTGAGATCAATTGGCGCATCAGCCGCAACCGGTTCGCGCCCAGCGCCGCGCGCACCGCAAACTCCTGCTTGCGGGCGAGATATCGCGCCAGTTGCAGGTTGGCGACGTTAGCGCACGCAATCAGCAGTACCAGGACCAGCGCTCCAGTCAGTGCGAAAAACACCGGACGCACGGATGCAGTAAGCGTCTCCCGATAGCTGCGTATCGAAAAAGCTGTGCCCTTGCCTTCTTCGGGATCGGCCTGCTCAATTCGCTTGGCAATCGCCGCAAGCTCCTGCTGCGCCGAAGCCAGCGTTACCCCCGGTTTGAGTTTGCCAATGATATAGAAAAAATGATAGCCGCGGTCCTTGAGCATTTCGGGTGTTGGCTGCAATGGCAACCAGATCCCTTTGCTCATCCCCGTCTCGTTCTCAGGAAAAGCGAAGCTGGCTGGCATCACTCCGATGACCGTCTGCGGCGCCTTTCCGATTCGCACCTGTTTGCCGATGATTTGCGGATCGCCGCCGAACGATTGCCTCCACAATCCGTTGCTCAAAATCACTACCGCTGGAGCTCCCGCCTCGCCATCGCCGGACGTAAATACACGGCCCAGCACCGGCTGGGCGCCCAGCATCGAGAAAAGATTGGACGTCACGCGCGGTGCAAAGACGCTCTGCGCCCCTGCTCCGGTCTCGACCACCGCCAAGTCGTCGGAGTAACCCGCTACATCCTGCATCTGCTTGGCCTGGTCGCGCACGTCACGATAGTTCAGCCATGAGGTGGATACGCGGGCGCCATCCGCGGACGCGCTGATGTCCACCAGTCGCCCCGCATCGCGATACGGCACGGGCCGCAACAGCACGCTGTCAATTACCGTAAACATCGCCGCATTGGCGCCAATTCCCAACGCAAGAGTAAGGATCGCCAGCAGGGCAAAGCCCGGGTTCTTGCGCAACTGCCGAATCGCGAAGCTGAGGTCTTGTAGCAGAGTCGTCATGATCTCCTCATTGTTCTTATTGTTCCCGCAAGGTGCGCATGGGATCAAGCCGTGCCGCGCGAAACGCCGGGGCGCTGCTGGCAATCACCGACACCACCAGCAAAACGCAAGTGACCACCGCAAAGGTTAGCGGATCGAACGGCTTCACCCCATAAAGCATCGTTGCGATCAACCGCGTGAGCGCGAAGGAGACGATCAATCCGATTGCCAGCCCCGCGACCGCGAGCGTAAGCCCGCGCCGCAGCACCATCGTCAGCACATCATTGCGCTGTGCCCCCAGCGCCATGCGCACTCCGATCTCATTGGTGCGCTGCACCACCATAAAGGAGAGCACAGCGTAAAGTCCGATCGCCGATAGCAGCAGCGCCATGACGGCGAAGCACGTCAGCAGCAAGGTCTGGAAGCGCGGCTGCGCCGATGATGCTGCAACCAGGTCGCGCATGGTGCGCACCTGATACAGCGGAACGTCTTTATCGAGGGCAGCCACCTGCGCCCGCACCGCGCCAGTCAAGCTCGTTGGATCTCCGGCCGTGCGCAGCACCAGTGTCGGCGACAGCACAGCGCATTGGGAGAGCGGAAGGTAGAACTCCGGCGCTTTTTCGGCGGTGATGCCGCGCCGCTTGATGTCCCCAACAATGCCGATGATCTCACGCATACCTCTGGTAACGTCATCGGAGATGCCGGGATTAATACGTTTCCCAATCGGATCTTCGCCGGGAAAATACTTCTTGGCGAAGCTCTCGCTGATCATGACCACCGGTTGCGAGGTCCGAGTGTCGGTGTCATGAAAACTGCGCCCCCGCAACACCGGAATGCGCATCGTCTCAAAGAATCCCGGATAAGCGACAGAGACCGCGGCCCCGGGCTGGTCCGCTTTAGAAGTCGGGCGCCCCTCCACCTCAAAGGTCACCCCAATGTAATCGCTCGACAGTGGCAGCGGACCGGCGGCGCCGGCGAACTTCACCCCCGGCAGCGCGCGCAGCCGGGGCAGTAGTTGGCTGTAAAACTGCACGGTCTTCTCCGGCGAATAACGGTTTTCGGGTAGGTCTAAACTTGCCGTCAGCACATGGTCGGAGTCAAAGCCGGGATCCACGTGCAGGATTTGGATGAAGCTGCGGATCAGCAGCCCCGACCCGACCAGCAAAATGAGTCCCACCGCGGTCTCCGCAATCACGAGCGCACTGTGCAGGCGGTTCTGGCCGCGATCGCTGGTCGAGCGCACTCCATCGCGCAGCGCCTGCGCGGGTTCGAGCCGCGACATTCTCCATGCCGGCAGCACGCCAAACAGCAATCCGGTAACGACGGAGACCGCGATGGCAAACCACAATACCGGCGCATCCATCGCCACCTGGTTCAGGCGCGGGATGTCCTCCGGCACCAGGCGTACCAGCGCCTTCAACACCGCCCAGGCGAAGAAGATGCCGGCCGCACCGCCGCACAGCGAAAGCACCACCGACTCAACCAAAATCTGGCGAATAACGGCGAAGCGGCTGGCGCCCAGGGCTGCGCGCAACGCCAGCTCGGAACGGCGGCTCGATGCCCGCGCCAATAAGAGTCCGGCGACATTGGCGCACGCAATCAGCAGCACGAAGCAGACTGCGGCGAAGATCACGCGCAGACCGCTTTGCGTGTCTCCCACCATGTGGTCGAGTTCGGTCTTGAGCACCGCGCCCACAGTATGCTTGTTGCTATCGGGATACTGCGCCGCGAGGTTGCGCGCAATCACGGTCAGGTCCGCAGTCGCCTGCGACAGCGTAACTCCCGGCTTCAGCCGTCCGATCACGTCAAGCAGGTGCGCGCCGCGCTGCACCGTCATTGGCTCGCCTCCGGCTGGGTCCACAGCGTCGGTTGCCAAAGTTGCCCACAGCTCAGGCGCATGGCTATGGATCGGAAACTCAAATCCCTTTGGCATCACTCCCGCAACCGTGTATGCCACACCGCCGAAATTGATCGTGCGGTTCAGGATGTCGGGCGCTCCGGCAAATGTGTTCTGCCAAAGTTCGTGACTAAGGATGGCGACATGCATCCCCGGCTTCTCATCCTCCGCCCTGAAATCCCGTCCCAGCGCCGGACTTACGCCCAGCACCCGGAAGAACTCGGCGGAGACCACCTCTCCATTGAGGTGCCTGGAATCGCCTATTCCGGTGAGGGTGAAATCGTTGTCGTGATAGGCCGCCAGCCCGGAAAACGAATGGTTTTGCGCCCGCCAATCGAAGAAGTCCGGATAGCTGAGGACATTGGGCCGCAAGGCTCCCGCTGTCCCCGGGGCCTGCCCTGGCAACTCGCGCCCCTCGCTAACCGAGATCAACCGCTCCTGCTGCGGAAACGGCAGCGGCCTCAGCAGCACCGTATTGACCAAACTGAAAATCGCCGTCGTCGCTCCAATCCCCAGCGCCAAGGTCAATATCGTTGTGCATGCGAACCCCGGACTCTTGCGCAACTGGCGCACCGCAAACCGCACATCCTGCAAAATCGTATTCATCTGTTCTCCTTACTCATTCCTTAAAGCTTGCATGGGATCGACACTCGCGGCCCGCCGCGCGGGCAGATAGGCGGCGATCAAACCAGTAATAGCCAGGGCCAGGCACACCGTAATAAGAACGACTGGATTGTGCGCAATGGTCCCATACAAGATGCTGCGCAGCACGATGCCGGCGGTAAGCGCTCCCGCGACACCGATGATCAACCCGATGGCGACCATGATGCCCGTCTCGCACAGCACCATCTTCAACACCGATGCGCGGCCCGCCCCCAGCGCCATGCGTATCCCGATCTCGCGGGTGCGTCGCGTCACTGAATAGGTCATTACACCGTAGAGGCCAATCACAGTGAGCAACAAAGCAATCCCGGCGAAGCTGCCCAGCAGCGCCATATGAAAGCGCGGCTGCGCCAGCCCCATCGACATCAGATCGTCCATGGTGCGCACGCCATAAACCGGCAGATCTTTGTTCATTGAGCTGACCACGTTGCGAACGGAAGATTCCATGCTTGCCGGATCGGTCGCAGTGCGGACGACGGT
>JBDTLH010000009.1:0-8032 GCA_039934875.1 Acidobacteriaceae bacterium
ATTCTCCAAAGGCTCTCGCCTTTGATGACAGCGGGAAGCTCTACGCGGCTAACTTTGGTAACAATACCGTCGAAGTCTTTGCCGCTGACGGGATGGACTTGGGCGTATTCGCGCAGGTCAATCGGCCGACTGGTCTGGTCTTCGACGCGGCGGGGAATCTCTACGTCTCGAATTTTGGAAACACGATCGAGCGGTTTGGACCCAGTGGTAGTTCGCTCGGTGTTTTTGCCAGCACCGGGCTTAATAATCCTACCGGCATGGTCTTTGACGGCTCAGGAATTCTCTATGTCGCAAACAGCGGATCAAACACGATCAAGAAATTCTCCTCCGGGGGTCGGGAAATAGGAACACTGAATAGTGCCGGCTTGAGTGGGCCGATTGGGCTCGTGATGGACGCCGCGGGTGATCTCTATACGAGCAACTCGCAGACGGCGACGATCCAGAAAATTTCGCCCAATGGAACTTCCACCATATTCACCACGACCGGCGCCAGCCCGGCCTTCCTCGCCATGCAAAGCGCGCCCTCGTTAGTCAACATCTCGACGCGCCTGCGGATTCTTCCGGGTGACGGCGTCCTGGTCGGTGGTTTCATTATCAGCGGCGCGGGGACGAAGAGAGTGCTCATTCGCGGTCTGGGGCCCTCACTGGCCAGCGCTGGCTTGACGGGAACCCTGGCCGATCCAGCGCTCGAACTGCATGGCGGCCCGGCCAACGCCGTCCTCGCGAAAAACGACAACTGGCAGCTTACTCAGCCTATTGCCATCGCGGCTACCGGACTTCAACCGACTAACCCCGCGGAGGCCGCTATGATTGTTACCTTGAGTGAGGGCGCCTACTCCGTGATCGAGAGTGGTAACAATGGCACGAGCGGCGTCGGCTTGGTTGAAATTTACGACCTCACCGCCGGGATAGGTCCGGTCCTGGTTAATATCAGCACTCGTGGCTATGTCGACACTGGGAGCAACGTCATGATTGCTGGCTTCATCGTCGCGGCCCAAGCCGGGGGAGACAGCACGGTGCTCGTGCGCGGCCTCGGGCCGTCGTTAGGGGCCGCCGGAGTGGCTAACCCGCTGGCCAATCCTGTCCTCGACCTGCACGACAGTAACGGCGCCCTCGTCGCGTCCAATGACAACTGGCAGGCCGCGCAATCCACCGAGATCGAGGCCACTGGTCTCGCCCCCACAAAAACCATGGAAGCTGCAATCCTGGCCACCCTCGCGCCTGGCGCCTACACGGCGATCGAGAGCGGGAAGAACGGCGGCACCGGCGTGGGTCTCGTAGAAGTTTATAACCTGCGATAAAGGCGCCAGCCCGCGGCCTGCGATTTGCTCTGGGAGAGTGATCCGTATGAAACGACTCCTTTGCCTCGCCTCACTGCTCGCTCTGACCACCGCGCAGGCGGAGACGATTTTCGTCCCAAACGCTGGCCTGAATTCCATCTCTAGATATGACACGAACGGGAATCGCTCCGCCTTTACGAGCGCGTTCGTGAACGGTCCGATGGGCGTCGTCCTTGATCGCAATGGCAATCTGTTTGTCTCGACCAATGACAACAAGATTGAAAAGTTCGCGCCCACTGGAGCCGACCTCGGCACCTTCGCTGCGACCGGGCTGAACTTCCCAATGGCGCTGGCTTTTGACAGCGCGGGGAATCTTTACGCGGCCAATTTCTCCGGGAGCACAGTGGAAAAATTCACTCCCGCAGGCGCCGGCACGGTTTTCGCGAATGTGATTCGCCCAACCGGCCTCGCCTTCGACCAAAGCGGCAACCTCTATGTCTCGAATTTCGGTAACACTATCGAAGTCTTCTCCCCAGCCGGCGCGGATCTCGGCCCCTTCGCCAGCAGCGGGCTAAACAATCCGGAAGGCATTGTCTTTGACTCGTTAGGCAACCTTTACGCTGCGAACAACGGCTCCGATGAGGTGGAAAAATTCTCGCCCACGGGGGCTGACCTTGGCTTCGTCGCCCAGAACATCAGCGGGCCGGTCGGTCTTGCTTTTGACACCAACGGCGACCTCCTCGTGGTCGCCTCGCGCGACGCCACGATTCGCCGGATCACCCCAAGCGGAACGGTCAGCATTTTTGCCAATACCGGATTCACCCCCGGCTTCATCGCGGTGCAAAAACCACCGACGCTGGTCAATCTCGCCACCCGCCTGCGCGTGCTCACGGGCGAGAACGTGCTCGACAGTGGGTTCATCGTGCGAGGTCCGGGCATAAAGCAAATTCTGATTCGCGGACTTGGCCCGTCGTTAGGCAACGCCGGGGTCCCGGGCGCGCTGGTCGATCCGGTACTCGAGTTGCATGGCAGCAACGGCGCGGTCTTGCAGACGAACGATAACTGGCGGCAGCCCCAGCAGGTTGCTATCCAGGCGACCGGTCTCGCACCCACCGTTGACGCCGAGGCCGCTATTCTGGTGAATCTTCCCGCGGGCACTTACACCGTGATTGAGCGTGGACAGAACGGCGGCACCGGCGTCGGCCTGATGGAAATTTACGATCTCGCCGGCGGCTCCGGACCGGACCTGGTGAACATGAGCACCCGCGGTTTTGTGGACACCGGGAGTAATGTCATGATCGCTGGTTTCATCATCGCGGCCACGAGTGGCGGGAACGGCATCGTCCTGGTGCGTGGGCTCGGCCCATCGTTAGGCCTGGCGGGCGTAACGAATCCTTTAGCCGATCCGGTGCTCGAGCTGCACAACAGTAACGGGGTCGTTGTGGCCACGAATGACAACTGGCAAAGCACGCAAAGCGTCGCCATCCAGGCGAGCGGGCTAGCCCCGAATGATCCTGCCGAAGCAGCCATCCTCGCGACCCTGACCCCAGGCGTCTATACCGCAATCGAGAGTGGGAAGAATGGCGGCACGGGTGTGGGTCTGGTGGAAGTTTATAACCTACAATAAGAGGGGGGGGTTGTCAGCGGCCCTCGCCGTAGCTCGCGAAGAATCCGTCTCGATAACTTCGCGATAGAGTTACTTTCTGGCCACTCTTCAGGACGAGCATATATTCTCCGTGGAACTGCGGCTCGATCCTTTGCAGCGCGCTCAGATTAATGATCGCGGAACGATGAACCCGACGAAAGTGTTTGGGGTCGAGCTTCTCCGCCATCCGCGCAAGAGTCTCACGCAAGAGATAGCTGCGCTCGTTCGCGTGCAGCCGAATGTAGTTATCGTCCGCCGCGATCCAGTCTATCTCGTGCACCGGCAGGAAGTGCATCTGGGCGCCGCTGTTCACGGTAATATATTCGAGATAAGTGCCCGCTCTTTTCCAGAACGGAAGTAACTCGGAGATCTGGCGTGATTGCTCGGCGCCGCGGCGAGCCGCTTCTCCATGGTCTCCGCCATCTGCGTGGCGCGGGCGGAGCTGGTGATCAGCTTCTCTGTCTGGCCAAGGAAGGTAGGAGCGGTGGCGGCGCGGACTGCTTCCAGATAGGGGCGAAACTTAGCATAGGTGAAGACCAATTCGTTGCCGTAATCGAGAAAGAGTTCTTTATCCAGGACGCCGCGATTGACGAAGGAAGCGGCCATCTCCCAATAGCCGATCACCTGGCGGAGGAATTCGTTGTGCCGGCTGCCGAAATCGCGGATGAGGAGCAATATGTCATCCGCCGATTGGGGCCAGAACTCTGTGCCCATGAAGCGACGCGCCTCGCGCATGACGGGCTCGCGGCGCATGTCATAGAGCTTCAGGATAAGGTCGGCGTCGGCGTGGGTGGGGTTACATGCTTGATCGGTCATTTGTGTGTGCTCCTTTTGAAAGTGACTTTTGACCGGCAAGCTGCCGGTGCTACGGGGCTCCTTTAAAACTTCCACCGGCCACATCGAAGATCTCGATGCGGGGCTCTCCGTGCAGCAATCCGCGATCGCGAACCTGTGCACCAAGCTCCTGCGCCTCAGGCGACTGGGAAAACTGCTCGGCGGCCTGGCGATCTCGCCACAGGGTCATGAGGGTCGCTTCATCCTCTTGAAAGAGGAAGAGGCAGCCTCCGAACCCCTCTTGCCGTTCCAGCAAAGGGGCAAGATGCTGCTCGCCGATATGCTCGAACTCAGGGCGGTGCGCAGCGCTGATCTGCACGCGCCACAGTCGGACAATCACTATTGCACCGCCTGCGCGACTTCAGCCTGCTCGACCGGGACAGGCGTGAGTTCCGGCGCAGGACGCGAGTAATCGCACTTGACCACCGCAGGCGCGACTTCGCCCGCGACCTTCTTCCTGCCGCGCTTGGGCTTCTCCTCGTCCACGCTCTTTTTATTGTTGGGGCAGACCAGCACCGTTCCCGATTTAAGGTCTTTCTGCACCAGATAGGCGCTGCCGCACTGCGGACACTGCTCGGCAATCGGCTTGTTGTTGGAGGTGAAGTCGCATTTGGGATACTCGGAGCAGCCGTAGAAGAGGTTGCCGCGGCGCGCCTTCTTCTCCGCGATCTCGCCTTCGCCGCACTTGGGGCAGGTGACGCCGATGAAATTCTGCTTCACGTATTTGCATTTGGGATAGCCGGAGCAGGCCACGAACTCGCCGAAGCGCCCGGTGCGCAGGACCAGGTTGCGGTCGCACTTGGGACATTTTTCGTCGAGCGGTATGGGCGCGGTCGCCTTAGTCGCCGTTAACTGCCGGGTGGTCTTGCAATCGGGATATCCGGTACATGCCATGAACTGGCCGAAGCGTCCGCGCTTGAGCACCATTACGCGATTGCAATTGGGGCAATATTCTTCTCCCGCGGCGGTGTCCTGGGTGTCGGCGGTTTCGAGATCAGGCAGGTCGATCACGTTTTCTTTGGTGAAGTTGCAGGAGTCGGGGTCTTTTTTATCGTAGGTACTGCAAGCGTAGAAGGAGCCGAATTTTCCCCACTTAAGCACCAGCGGAGAGCCGCACTTTTCGCAAACCTGATCGGTGGGCTTTTCCATGCGCTTAACGTTTTCCATGTGGATTTCAGCGTGGCGCAATTCTTTTTCGAAGTGCTGATAGAAGTCGCCCATGAGCGTGGTCCACTTCTCTGTGCCGTCTTCGACGCTGTCGAGTTCTTGTTCGAGTTTGGCGGTGTAATCGGGGTCGAAGATGTAAGGGAAGTTGACGACGAGCAGATCGCAGACGACCATTCCTATCTCCGTGGGAACGAATTTGCCCGCCTTGCCGCCGGTCTTGGTGACGTACTGGCGCTCCTGAATGGTGCTGAGGATGGCGGCGTAGGTCGAGGGCCTTCCGATGCCGCGCTCTTCCAGCACCTTGACCAGCGTTCCGTCGTTGAAGCGCGGCGGAGGCTCAGAGAAATGCTGCTCCGGCTTAAGGGCTTTGAGGGTGAGCTTCTGGCCTTCTTCGAGGGGCGGGAGCTTACGCTTTAGCTCGTCGTCTTCCTCATCCCTGGCGTCTTTGGAGACGTCGTAGGCTTTCAAAAAGCCTTCGAATTTCAGAACGGTGCCGGTCACGCGATAGTCGTAGCGCTTGCCGTTCACGGCCTGTGCGGCGATATCAACCGTGGTGCGGTCGAAGAGGGCGGGAACCATTTGCGAGGCGACAAAGCGCTGCCAGATCAAACGGTAAAGTTTGAACTCGTCTTCCTGCATGTAGCGCTGGACCTGATCGGGATGGCGCGCCGCGGAGGTGGGGCGAATGGCTTCGTGGGCGCCCTGGGCGTCAGACTTCGATTTATAGACATTGGGAGCGCTGGGGATAAACTCTTTTCCGTAGCTGGCAGCGATGATTTCGCGTACTTCGGCCAGCGCATCGGTTGAGACTTGGGTCGAATCCGTACGCATGTAGGTAATCAGGCCGATGCTGCCTTCGGTTCCTAGTTCAATGCCCTCATAGAGCCGCTGCGCCAGGGCCATGGTGCGCTTGGAGCTGAAATGGAGCTTTTGAAAGGCGTCCTGTTGCAGCTTGGCGGTGGTGAATGGAGGGAAGGGTTTTCTGGAGACTTCTGTCTTTTTGACCTGGGCGACGGTCCACGCGGCGCCGGCGAGGCCCTCCACGATGAGATCGGCCTGCTGCTGGTTGGGGACCTCAAGCTTTTCACCGTCAATGCCAATAAAGCGGGCGTCGAATGCGGGCGGCTGGGCGGCGCTCAGATGCGCGCCTATGGTCCATGACTCCACGGGAATGAACGCCTTGATCGCGCGCTCGCGCTCGACGATGAGGCGCAGGGCGACGGTCTGGACGCGTCCGGCGGAGAGGCCGCGGCGCACCTTGTCCCACAGCAGGGGGGAGATTTGATAGCCGACGATGCGGTCGAGGACGCGGCGGGTCTGCTGCGCATCCACCAGGTTCCAATCGATATCGCGGGGGTGCTCGAACGCGGCTTTTACGGCTTTCTGGGTGATCTCGTTGAAGGTGACGCGGCGGATCTCCGCGCCGGTGTATTTGTACTTGCCCTTCTTGTCGCGGGAGCCGCCGAGCTCTTCAAATAGATGGGCGGCGATGGCTTCGCCTTCGCGGTCGGGATCGGGGGCAAGAAAGATGGCATTGGCTTTGGCGGCCTTCTTGCGCAGGGCATCCAGGACCTTTTCTTTACCGGGGATGACGACCAGTTCGGTTTCGAAATCGTGGTCGAAATCGACGGCGATGCGGTTCTTGGGAAGGTCTTTGACGTGGCCCAGCGAGGCTTCGACGTCGAAGTCTGTGCCGAGATATTTATTGATCGTCTTGGCCTTGGCCGGCGATTCGACGATGACGAGGGATTTGGACACGCTAGTTGGTTCTCTCTCTATTTCAGTTGGACGTTAAATGGTCACGGGTCACGGGTCACGGGCTGAAGCGATTGCAGCCACGAATCATTGAACCTTAAATGGTCACGGGTCACGGGCTGAAGCAGGGCCGCAGTCGCAAGGTGCTGCTTTAGCTCGTGACCCGTGACCCCGTAGCACTATTCTCTTGGACGTTACCATAAGTTGCTATGGACGGTTATTGACAGGCTTCAGCTCTGACCGCAATTTCACAGAAAAAGAAGTCAGCATGCGGGAGATTCTGTCCAACCGATCAGACAGATCACGATGCTCTTCATCCGATAAGTACTCCAGGTCGAAACAGAGCAACAATAGATTCTCAACTTCCGAGGCGGAGCCCCGCGCGATTTCCAAGTAACGTCGCAGCTCCGTATCGCGCTTACGTCCGCAACCCTCGGATATGTTCAACTCGATCGAAGAAGTAGCTCGCCTGATCTGGCTGGTTAATCCGTAAAGTTCCTCTCGCGGGAAGCGCTTGGTTACTCTATACACTTGCAACGTGAGTTGGTGCGCATGGCGCCAGACTTCTAGATCACGAAAATGCCCCACTTCCTCTCCCCCTTCAGTTTCGTCGAATCTGAATGCTAAGCCCAGGTGACGGTCATGCTAAAAGGTCACGGGTCACGGGCTGAAGCTGGTTACGGCCAAGATATATGCCTTAGCTCGTGACCCGTGACTCGTGACCCGCCTCAACGCGCGACCGCCTCAAAAGCTGCGCACATAGTTCCTGCCCGGCAACTGGCGAATGGTGCCGACCAGCTCCAGTTCGAAGAGGACGGCGAAGACCTCTGAAGGGGACATATGCTGCTCTACTTTATCAATGAGCTCGTCAATCTGGATGGCTTCATCCGGCCTGATTACGGTCAATACACGCTTTTCAAGAGGAGAAAATTGTTGCCTGCCCCTGGGGGTGGCCTCAAATAAGGATGCAGTCTGCCCTGAATTCGATTCATCCTGCCGCCGTGCCGCGCGACTGTCTTCGACCGTAAGTCGTACATCTGTAGGGAGATCCTCCCACACATCTTCCCACGTAGCAGTCAACTTAGCTCCCTGCTTAATTAACGTGTTGGGGCCCCAGGCTTGCTTGTTGGTGACGTTGCCGGGGACGGCGAAGACTTCCCGATTCTGTTCGAGGGCGCAGCGGGCAGTGATGCGAGTGCCGCTGTATTCCGCCCCCTCGATCACCAGTACGCCGACCGAGAGTCCGCTGATAATGCGGTTGCGGATGGGAAAGTTTTGCGGCGCGGCAAAGGTGCCTACCGGGAACTCGGTAATAATCGCTCCTCCACCAGCAACGATTTCATCGGCGAGT
>JBDTLH010000010.1:0-3961 GCA_039934875.1 Acidobacteriaceae bacterium
CAAAGAGAGCATTGACCTCCGCATACGGCAACGCGCCGGCCGTCATTGCGTCGTAGCTGCCGGTTTGCTTCAGTTCCGCGAGAATGCGATCGACTAAACCAAGTGTAGCTCTGGCAACTCCGGACCCGAGGCTCACGCGCGCTACTCCTAGCTCCTGCAATCGCGGAATAGATGGCGACCCCGCGACCGCCAGGACATTTACGGGGAATTTCAGCGCCTCGACGAATGCGCGGATCAGCGCCTCGTCTTTAATTCCAGGGATAAAGAGGCAATCAGCCCCCGCCTCAGCGTAAGCCTTAAGGCGTTCGCAAGCGCGGTCGAACCGGGAGCTCGGGTCGCCGATTTGTGCGAGATAGACATCGGTGCGCGCGTTGATGAAGATCCTGATCCCCATGGTCTCGCTTGCGGAACGCAGAGTTTTGATTTTTTCCACTTGCGCGGGGATATCCACGAGGTCCGGTTGCCCGCTTTCGATGTCTTCGAGGTTGAGGCCGACTGCACCGGCGGCCGCCAATTCACGCGCTGTCTCCATGATGTTGCCGTAACCGGCCTCGAGATCGGCAGTGACGGGGAGTTCGACGCAGGCGGCGATTCTCTTGACTACCGCCAACATCTCTTGCCGGGGGATATTTTGCCCGTCGGCGAAGCCCAGAGATGAGGCAATGGCGGCGCTGCTGGTGGCAATCGCGGGAAATCCGGCGCGCTCGACCAGGCGGGCGCTGGCGCAATCCCATGCGTTGGGGAGGACCAGGATTTTTGGTCCGTGGTGGAGGGCTAAAAGCGCCTCTGCTTTTTGCGCCTGACTAAAACTCGGCATGGATTGAATTATAGAGCGCGCGTGTTGGCACCCATGGCCCACCATAGCACGGCGATTCCCACAATGATGCGATAGATGGCGAAGGGTACGAAACCATGCGTACGCACCCATCTCATGAACCAGGCGACCACAGCGTAGGCCACGATGAAAGAGACGATGAAACCGATAACAAGCAATATCCATCCCTCGGAGTCAACATGCAATGGAGCGATCGCCTCGGCGCCCATGGCGTGGTGAGGGCGAAGGGTCTTCAGCAGGTCATAAAGGGTTGCCGCCACCATAGTTGGGATGGATAGAAAAAAGGAAAACTCCAGCGCGGAGGAGCGTGACATGCCTGCCAATTGCCCGGCGGCAATGGTGGACATGGAGCGCGACGTGCCCGGGAACACAGCCGACAGTATTTGACACAGGCCAATCCAAACCGCTTGACCGAGTGACATGTCCTCCATGTGGTCAATGCGATATCGCGTGGCGAATATGGCGTCGACAATCCACATCACGACTCCGCCGATCAGCAGCGCCCATCCCATGATGTAGAGACTTTCGAGGTGCTTGCCAATAACTTTGGTCAGCAGGAATGCGGGGCCCGCGGTGACCACAAATGCGATCATGGTCAAAGACAATGGATGGGTGAGCCAAGTCCGGTTGCCGCGTTCGCCATGGGGAAAAGTGGAGAGGAACTTCGCGATGCGAGCGCGAAAATAAATCGGCAGCGTGAGGATCGCGCCCAACTGGATCACGATGGTGTACATCTTCCAATATCCGCTGCCCAGATCAATGCCCAGCAGCGCTTCGACAATCCTCAAATGTGCGGTTGAACTGACAGGAAGAAACTCGGTCAGGCCTTCGACGATGCCCAACAGGACAGAGACTAGATAGTGATTCACGCGTTATTCACTCTGGGATGTACTCGTAAACGGGAATATTCTGCTGCAACATGTATAGCAGACGCGCGCCCTGCGCGGCGTAATCATCCGACGATTTAATTCGCTCGAGTAAATCAATCGCGCGCGTCCCGGCTGCCGCCGCTTTCTTGTCGTCATGCTTTCCCCGGTATAAGTCCATCGCCGCCGCTTGCCTCCACGCCGCATCGTAAATCGCCTCGCTCAAGCGCGGAGAGTTGGGATGTGCATCGGCATATTTCAAATAGATGGCGGTCTCTTTCTCAGGGCATTTGGGATCGCCTTGCCAATCGCCGCACAATTTATTGTCGACGAGGTCCCAGGCGGCGAGATCGGCCCACTTCGTTCCCGGGAACTTCTTCTCCACCTTGTGGAGATAGTCTTCATTCATCAGGTTGCGCATGTAGGGATCTTTTTCCTTGTTGGAGGGACGCCCGACATTCTCGGCTTTTTCCAACTGCCAGCGGATGTCGGCGGCGCGATAAGAGGCTTCCCCAGCGCGAGGGGCGGCAGGGAGGAACTCGCCGATCCAGCCGTAGAGCCGCAATGCATCCTGGGCGGCATTCTTGCGTCCCGCGCGCTTTTCGGCCTCATGTTCGTCCGCCGAGGCCTCGCCAAACAGAATTGCGTCCGCGTTGGGGGTGGTGGTACGCACCACGCCCTTGTCTTCCATCCATCCGGTTACCGAGCGTTCTGCGGTGAGCTGAGCCAGCACGTGCACGAAGTTGTTGCTTTTTTCGAGTATGGCGAGTTCGCCGCCGCGGGGCACGTCGCCGATTTTCTGAGAATTCGTATCGGGCGTCAAATATACGGGCGCTTCCAGAATAGTGGTGGCGTGTTCGGTCTCCGCGAAACACCGGCCAACCGCGCCACACAACAGGATGAAGATAAAGAAGGATCGCATAGGCATCGAAACAATTGTAAGCTGGCACTAAGCCAGCAGCTCGCGCAGCATCTCGGGCATGATGTTGCCGCCGGAGACGATGGCTGCGTAGCGAGAGCCGGTGGGGAGCTTGAGCTCGCCCGAAAGAAACGCGGCTGCTGTTACCGCACCGCTCGGCTCGGCGACAATGCGTCCGTGCAATGCGAGCGTTTTGACTGCCTGCTTGATCTGTGCCTCGCTCACGGTCACAATGTCATCGACGTAACCGCGAATGTGTTCGTAATTGATTGCGCCCAGGGTCTGGGTGCGCAGGCCGTCACAGATGGTGCGCGTGGTCTTCTCCGCGGGCCAGGTAATCAGGCTGCCGGTGTGCAGGCTCTCCTGCGCGTCCGCCGCAAGCTCGGGCTCGACGCCGATCACCTTCACGGACGGCTTCATCAGTTTGATAGCAGTCGCAGTGCCACTCAACAATCCGCCGCCGCTAACCGGCGCGAGCACCACATCAACATCCGGCAGGTCTTCCAGAATTTCCATTCCGGCGGTGCCTGCGCCGGCGATGATGCGCTCATCGTTATAGGGGGGAACGATGGTGAGGCCGCGCTCGGCGGCGATCTCCTCCGCCTTCTTCTGCCGCTCGGAGCTTGCGGGACCGACAAACACCACCTCGGCGCCGAGCGCGCGGGTGGCTTCGACCTTCATCGCGGGAGCATTATCCGGCATCACTACAACCGCGGCGATTCCCAGAGCGCGGGCCGCATATCCGACCCCTTGGGCATGATTGCCGCTGGAGTAGGTGATCACGCCGCGGCTGCGCTCCTCCGGAGCCAGTGAGGCGATCATGTTGTAGGCGCCGCGCAGCTTGAACGACCCAATCGGCTGCATGGATTCGAGCTTGAGATAGAGTTGCCGCGGGTCTCTGGAGTGGGCGGAGAAGTAACGTATCAGCGGAGTGCGGACCGCGACCGGCGCAATCCGGCGCCGCGCCTCTTGAAACTGGGGGAGAGTAACCATGCTTCTACTTTAATGGAAGATTCACCACGGAGGCACGGAGTCACCGGGAAAAGGGGGAAGCCCGAGGGCAGATAAACGCTGATGTACTCATCTTCCAAAGACCACGAAGGTCTTCTTCCGGCTTGACTCCGTGGTGAATTCTCTTTATCTCGCCACCGCGACCGCCATTTCCGCAATTCTCCTGGCCGCACCCGGGTGCGCCAGCCCGGGTGCGTTTGCGCCCATACGGACCAGGATATCTCGCGAGGTGAATAGCCGCACCAGCGTCTCAGCCAATGAATCCGCGGCTAACTTCGACTGCGGCAACAATTCGGCGGCTTGTGCCTGCACCAATGGGCCGGCATTTTT
>JBDTLH010000011.1:0-5184 GCA_039934875.1 Acidobacteriaceae bacterium
AGATCCCGCCCTGCTTGGCGTCCACAAAGAGATAGACACGCTGGGGATTGCTGTTGCTGATGGATACACCGATGCGGCCCAGCCCTTCAGTGGGAATGCCTTGGGTAACTTGTTTCCAGTTGTCGCCGCCGTCAGTAGATTTGTAGAGACCGCTGCCCGGGCCATTGGAGGGCGGATAGACGTTCCACGGTGGACGGCGGGTCTGCCACAGCGAGGCATAGATGGTGCTGGGATTGGAGGGGTCAAAGGCGAGGTCGATGGCGCCGGTATTCTCGTCCTTGTATAAGACCTTCTTCCAGGTATCGCCGCCGTCGGTGGAGCGGAAGACGCCGCGCTCCTCATTGGGGCCGTAGGCGTGACCGAGGGCCGCGACGAAGAGGCGGTTGGGGTCTTTGGGATCGACGATGATCTTGCCGATCTGGCGGGAGTCGTCGAGTCCGATGTGACGCCAGTTGGCGCCGGCGTCGATGGATTTATACATCCCATTGCCATAGGCGATGTTGGAGCGCATATCCGCCTCTCCCGAGCCGACGTAGAGGACGCTGGGATTGGCGGGGGCGACAGCGATAGCGCCAATCGAGGCGATGGGCTGGGAATCGAAGATGGGGGTCCAGGAGCTGCCGGCGTCGGTGGACTTCCAGACGCCTCCGTCCACGGCGCCGAAGTAATAGAGACCCGGATTGCCGGGGACACCGACGGCGGTGATGGCGCGTCCGCCGCGGAAGGGGCCGATGAGGCGGTAGTGCATGTCCTGGTAGAGGGAGGGCGGGATTTGCTGGGCTTCGACTGGAGCGAGAGCAACGAGCGAAAGAATAGAGAGGGCGAAAGTGAGGAGTTTCATAGGATGGAACAGTGTAAACGCTCTTGCGGCAAATGGGGTATTCCCTGGAACTCCAAGCCTTGAAATTCTGGCAGGGTTGAGGGTGCGTGCTAATCTTGCTTCATGGAAAGTCTTCGCGAGGCGGCCAAAAAGCTTGTTATAGCGCATCGTGACGCGGAACCCAATCTGCAGCAGGCCTTTGTTTATGATGATCCAACCGGACAGGAGGTCCGCTTGCTCGAAGTAGTGGAGGGATCGCCTGAAGCCGATGAGGTGCTGCCGTTTCGCTTCGCCGCTAACCCGTCTCATGGAACGATGTTCCCGGTCGTGATCATTGAGCTCTCGCCGGAAGAGTTCGAGCGCGTGCGGGACGGCAGAGAACCGCAATGGCATCTCCCTTCCGGGTGGATCCATGCGGAGCCGCTCTATCCGTGAAAGACCAATGGAGCAAAGCGTTTTTAGAGCAGGCGCGTTCTGATTTTCAAGCTGCGAATCTGCTTGCATCCACGGGTAATTTGTCGCAAGCGACCATGCTTTCCAGATGGCTTGGGAAAAGTTAGCTAAAGTGGCGCTGGTCGCGAGCGGGCTGTGGATGCCAGGGAAGAAAAGCCATCGAGTTGCCGCTAAGTTCACGTCCGCACTGAAGAAAGCTCCACCGGAGGTGCGGCAGAGCTGGGGAGCAAGGGTCAGTCATCGGCTCAACTCCCTTCAGCGGGACCTTGTCGAACTTGAGAACCTCACCCCGGCGTGCGCCGTTGCCGAAAACACAGAGTATCCGTGGGAGATACGAGAGGGAAAAGGCGGTTCCATCGTGTGCTGGCCGGCCAGAGATATTACCACCCGCTTTTCTGAGCCCGGCCTTCCGAGCGCCATGCGCTTGAGAAAAGATTTCGAAGTAATCGAGAGCCGGTTCGATGAATGGTTCTGAATGCCGTGATGAGTCACAGGCTGCTACACTCATTGCGAAACGAAGAGGAGATCAGCGAATGAAATTGATTCGCTTCGCAATAGTAATCATCGGAATAACCAGCGCCGCCTGGGGGCAGGAGGCGGGTCAGCATCCGTTTGATGCGCATGACTGGGCGAGGCTGCGGAGCGCACATGCGGCGGCGGCGGCGAAGGATGGCGAGATCTTGTATCAGGTGAGCTTCGGTGGGGAGAAGGGGCCGACGCATCATGAGTGGTGGGTGATCGCGGCGGACGGATCGGGGGCAAAGAAACTCGATTTGCCGGAGGATTTCAAGCCGCAAGGCTTCACCCACGACGGCAGTAGTCTCTATGGTTTCTACAAGGTGAATAAGCAGGGGCAGTTCGCGGTGTTTTCGCTGGAGGCGAATGGGAGTTCCGCGCCTGCGATGCTGGTGATGCTGCCGCGGGGGAGTGGGTCGGCGGTGCCGTCTCCGGATGGATCACGTTACGCGATTTTGGCTGACCCGCGCGCGCCCGACGCATTGGCAGAGGTGCGCGACGTGATCGAGCCGGATGAGACCAGCCTCTATGTGGTGAACGCCGATGGCACCGGCGGCAAGTGGTGGTGCGGGAATTTGAAGGACATTTCAGGCGGCATTCCGGGGGGCGGAGGAGCGGCGGCGATCTGGTCGCCAGATGGAAGTTCGTTGGCGGTGCTTTCGGCGACGCCGAAGATCGGCTTCCATTATGTGCGCTCGACCATTGATGTGTGCAATGCCAGCGGCGCGCGGAAGGTGGCGGAGATTGGGAATTCGGTGAGCGGCCTGGCGTGGGCAGAGGGCGGTAAAGAAATCGCGTTTCTCAGCACCACGGGCAAGGTGCTTACACCCGACCATGTGTGGACGGTGGCGGCGGCGGGCGGAGCGCCGGTGGATCGGACGCCCAAGCTCGATGCGTCGGCGGTACAACTTGCGGGAGATGCGCGGGGCCGAATTTGGGTGCTGGTGAATCGCGGCGTGCAATCGGAGGTGGACCAGTTCGCCAGCGGCGCCTTGAAGACGGAATATCGCTGGTCGGCGGGAACGATTTCGGGGGTGCCGGCGTTTGCGGAGTTCGCCGGAGGAGACGATCAGCTTGCGTTTACCGTGAGTGATCCGGAACACGCGTCGAATGTTGCCGTGGTCAAAGGCGGAGAGTTGAGCAAGATCACGCATGAGAGCGATGAGCAGCTCGCGAAGGTGGAGCTGGGTGCGGTGAAGACGGTGAAGTGGACTAATAAGAACGGCGGCGCCAACGTTCCGCTCCAGGGGATTGCGACCTTTCCCGCGAGATATGTGGAGGGAAAGAAGTATCCGTTTCTGGTGCTGCCGCATGGCGGGCCGGAGGCGAATGATACGCTGGCGCTCGATTCGTTGTCGCGCATGATCGCGGGGCTGGGCTATGTGGTGCTGCAACCGGAGTATCGCGGATCGACGGGCTACGGAGAGGAATTTCTCGATTCCATTTACCAGCACTTTGGCGATCGCGCGTATGAGGATGTGAACAGCGCGACCGATTATGCGAGTGCCCAGGGCTGGGCGGATCCCAATCGGCTGGCGATCTTCGGCTGGAGCGCGGGCGGATTCATGACCTCATGGACGGTGACCCAGACGGGCCGCTACAAGGCTGCGGTCGAGGGCGCGGGAATCACGGATTGGGGAAGTTTTATGTGGACCAGCGATGTGCAGCAGATCGATTATGACGCGCGCTGGCCGGCCGAGGACCCGGAGGCGTTCCGGCGGTTTTCGGTGGTGGACTTTGCGGCGAAGGTGACGACGCCGCTGCTAATCTTGCATGGCGCGGCGGACCATCGGGTGCCGACCTATCAGGGGCGAGAGTATTTCGAGGTGCTGGCGGCGCGGGGCAAGACGGTGCGCATGGTCACCTATCCGGGGTCGCCGCATTTTCCCGTGCTCTGGGAGCAGCGACTGAATGTGGCGCAGGAGATTGTGGATTGGTTGGGAAAGTATAACCAGTGATGGGAGTAAACTGACGAAGCGGGGAGTTCTATGGCTACCATGACGCACGTCCCGGTCGAGTTATATCTGCATAGCTCCTATGAGCCCGATGCGGAGTATGTCGATGGACAAATTGAGTTAAGAGCAATGGGAGAATACGATCATGCTTCGTGGCAGCAAGCCATCCAACAATGGTTTCTGCAACATGCCCGAGAATGGAACATCCGGGTGCGCCCAGAGTTGCGGGTGCAAGTAAGTCCGACCCGTTATCGGGTGCCGGATGTGGTGGTGTTCGAGCGCGACAACCCGATTGAACAAATCCTGACTTCTGCGCCGATCGCCGTCTTCGAAATCCTGTCGCCAGAGGACACGATGGCTCGATTGATGATCAAACTGGAGGACTACGGGCGGATGGGCGTCCTAACCATCGATGTCGTGGATCCAAAAAGCGGCGCGATCTATCAGTACCTGGATGGGAGCCTGGAGCGAGTATCTTCTTCAACGCAGGAGCTGAGCGGAAGCGTGTGCCGTATTGAGTGGGAGAAGGTACGGGAGTTGCTGGATTAGCCGCGTCGGCAACGGATGACCAGCGGAGAATCCAGAATAGGTGCGGAAATTCGGCGTACTTTCGCCTTGTATTCGCCCTTTCCCAGTAGTAATATCGTCTGTCGCCAAGGGGCGCAACAAGGAGAAACTAACGTATGCCAATCAGCCAAATGCTGCTGCCTGAATTCGATCAGGAGATAGAGAGCACGCGCAAGATCCTCGCGGTTTTACCTGAGGATTCCAAGCTCGATTTCAAACCCCATGAAAAATCCATGGCGCTGGGCCGCCTCGCCGGACACATCGCGGACCTGCCGACCCATGCCGCCAGCATCCTGGAGACGGAAAAGCTGGCCATGAAGAGCGGCGAGATGAAACCGTATGCGCCCAAATCGCGGCAGGACATCTTGGACCATTTCGAGGAATCCGCGAAGAAAGCGCGGGCCGCAATCGAGCGCACTCCTGATGAAGAGTGGAGCAAAATCTGGACGTTTACCTTCGACGGCAAGCCGGTGTTTTCCATGCCCCGCATCGCTTGTTACCGGACTATGGCGATGAGCCACATGATCCATCACCGGGGACAGCTTAGCGTCTATCTGCGCCTCTGCGAGGTGGAGATACCAGGGATGTATGGGCCGTCGGCGGACGAGATGAAGTTCTGGGAGGCGAAGGCGTAGGCAGCTGCTGGCTGCTGGTCACTGGCTGCTTCGTCAGTCGAGAGCGGCCAGTAGCCAGAGGCCAGTAGCCATTAGGGGACGATGTTGGCCATGTCGGCGAGGCCGGCGCGGGCGGCGACTTCGAGGCGCATCTGGGCGGCTTCGTACTCGCGGGTGAAGCGGTGGACATCCTCCACTTCATCGGCGTTGCGCAGGCGTTCGAGGGCGAGGGCGCGCAGCTTTTTGGCAGCTTCGATGT
>JBDTLH010000012.1:0-8392 GCA_039934875.1 Acidobacteriaceae bacterium
GGCTCTACCTCGGTGGCGTGCTGGCTTTCGGGATTGGTGAACTGATCGGTGCTCAGGCGGACCAGGGCTAGGGGTGGAGGTTGCCCGGGCTGGTTGGGCTCCCGGGGCGAGCTGTGGCCGCCGCAGCCGACCAGGAAAAGGAACAGCAGACAAAGCCGCAAAGTGACTGGAGAGGCCCAGTGGAAGCAGGAGCGCGATGGCGTTGCGACACGGATCTGATTCGGCTGCATATCACCTCTCGCACAATGAGAATCTCACATTTTTTCGGCAGGTGCGTCAATAGACAAGTGGGCGGCGGTCGAAGGAGCGGAGAACTCTCTTGAGGAGGGGTCCGTTGAAATTCAGGGCTTACTTTCCCATGCCCTTCAGATTCTGTGCCGAAACGCAAATTGCCCGGCTGAGATTCTTCTGGTAATACTCAAAGGCGATAGACGACGTGCTTGCTTTGGGACGTTCACAGGGAACAAGGAGACTCTATGCGACGAACGATTTCATGTGCGACGGGTGCAATCGCATTTACCTTGCTCGTGGCTTGCTTCGCCTGCTCGCAGACGGTGAACATCTGGCCCGGTCCGGCCCCAGGCACTGAGCAGTGGACGCAGAAGGAGAGGAAGATAGATAACACTCCCATCGGGACGGTGTTGTTTAACGTGTCAACCCCGACCTTAACCGCCTACCTTCCGGACAGAACCAAGGCCGCCGGGAGCGGCGTTGGCGTGATTATTGCGCCCGGCGGAGCTTGCGTCGCGCTGGCCATGGATCTGGAAGCGTACCAGGTGGCACGCTGGCTTCAAGAAAAGGGCATAGCCGCGTTCGTACTCAAGTACCGCATCCCGGAGAAAAAACAAGAGGGCATTCCTAAGGACCTTGACATGGACCAGGCCTGCAAATATGGGATCGCCGACGGGATTCAGGCGGTCAAAGTGGTTCGGCGGCATGCGGCGGAGTGGGGCATCTCTCCCAACCGGATCGGCTTTATGGGTTTCTCGGCAGGGGGCATGGTCGCCAGCGGGGCGCTGCTGCAGGAGAATGCCGCGGCGCGTCCGAACTTCGCCGCGCTGATCTACGGTGCTCCGTTCGGTGTTATGCCCGCCGTCCCGGCAAAGCTGCCCCCCATCTTTATGGCCTGGGCGCAGGATGACACGGTGGCGCTTGAACCAGTGGTCAAGTTCTATGGAGTGCTAACATCGGCGGGCAATAAACCGGAAGCCCACATTTTCAGCGCCGGCGGCCACGGCTTTGGCATGCGAAAACAGGGCACCAGCAGCGATCATTGGATCGAGGAATTCTACTACTGGCTGGAGGCCCAGGGATTCACCCGGCCGACAGCAAGATAGGGGCGGTTTGATGCTTCGAGATTCAAGGCTGATCCGCTGCCGCTGTTTCACATTCCCGTTACATCAGGAGTGGTAAACTGTCCGATCAGGAGTCATTGTGCAGGTCAGGGTAGGCGATACAGCTCCGGATTTCACGCTCCCGGCGGTCCGGGGCAGCCACCGCACCACCGTGGCATTGAGCGATTATCGGGGCAAGAAAAACGTCGTGCTGGCGTTCTATCCGCTGAATTGGACGCCGGTCTGCACCAACCAGATGAGTTCCTACAATGCTTCCGTGGGACGGCTGGCGGAGTGCGACGCCCAGCTCATCGGCATCAACGTGGACAGTCCTTACAGCCACATGGCATGGCAGGAGCACTCGACCGGCCCGCTGGATTTCCCATTGGCTTCTGATTTTTATCCCCATGGGGCGGTGGCGCAGGCGTATGGAGTGCTGCGGACCGAGGAGGCGCCGCTCGCCGGCATCAACCAGCGGGCGCTCTTCATCGTGGATAAGCAGGGCAAGATCGCCATGGCGCGCGCTTACGATTTGGGCGAGGTGCCGCCCATCGAAGATGCGCTGCAGGTGTTGCAGCAATTGCAGGGGAAGGATGCGCTCGCCGCGGTGGAAGCGGGGCGGCGATGAAACCAAGGAGAGGCGGGAAACATGGCTACGTCCACATCACATCTTCCGATTGACGCTTATCTCGGTTCTTCCTTCGAATCGGATGCCGAGTATGTTGATGGCGAAATACAGGAGCGGTCGGTGGGTGAATTGGAGCATGCCGCCTGGCAGAGGGCGATCCAGAAGTGGTTTTTTTGCGTGAGCAGGAGTGGGGAGTCCGCGTCTTCGTCGAACTCCGGGTCCAGGCATCACCCTCTCGTTTTCGCGTACCGGATGTAGTGGTCGTGGAGAACAGGGGCGATCTGCGCTCCATGGACCGTATCGTGCATCAGCCCCCGGTTGCCGTGTTTGAAATTTTATTGCCAGAAGACACACATGCCCGGCTCATGCAGAAGCTCAACGACTATGAGGCTATGGGGATCCGTAGCATTTTTGTCATTGAACCTGATGCAAACACCGGCAGGAAGTACCAGTTTGAATCGGGAAGTCTGAAGCTGGCGGAGACCGTACGAGTCTGGGCCCATGGGCGGGAGCATAACTTTAATTTGAGCGAGTTCGAACAGTTCTTTAATTGAGGCCGGCACAATTGAGGAAGCTCGCGTTTATTGCGTGACGAGGGCGCTGCGGTACCTCCTGGTGAACCAAGATGCCTCAATCTTCTATCCGCCTCGCCAGCCGCGATGACATTCCCGCTATCGAGGCGCTCATTCCCGCTTCGGTGCGAGGCCTCTCACGCGATTACTACTCCAATGATCAGATGGAAGGCGCGATCGGCACCGCCTTCGGAGTGGACACCCGTCTGATCGAAGACCACACCTATTTTGTGGTCGAGTGCGACGGCAAGACTGTAGCTTGCGGGGGATGGTCGCGCCGCCGCACCCTCTTCGGCGGCGACCACGCCGCGATCCGCTACGACGAAGCGCTGAATCCGGCGACCGACGCCGCCAAGATTCGCGCCTTCTTCGTCCATCCCGATTACGCGCGCCGCGGCATTGCCACGCTTATCTTGAAGACTTGCGAAAGCGCGGCGATCGGCGAGGGCTTCTCCCGCTTCGAGATGGGCACCACTCTCCCTGGCGTGCCGTTCTATCGCCATCATGGATATTCCGAGGCCGAGCCGCTTGACGTCGCGCTGCCGAACGGAGCGATGCTGCCGATTGTTCGCATGGTAAAACAAATAACCGCAACGGGGGGCTTGTAGCGCCTCGAATTTCCAGCACAACTCCTCAGATCTCCGGTGCTCGATCATCAGGCATTGCGCTTGCTTATTGCTTATTGCTTATTGCTTATTGCCGCTTTAATGCTCCACATCGTCATAGCGGGTATCCAGCAGATCAAGCTCGCGCATCAGCTTGCGCAGCGTATGGTCGCTAATCTCCCCGCGATCGCGGAACTCGAGCGCGGTCTTGCGCTCGGCCGCGCGCAGACGCTTGCCCAGGTCACGATAAATCTGTAGCGCTCCCTTGTCGTCGTCGCCTACGTCTTGCTCTTCTTCCCGCACCCGCTGCAGGCGCTCTTCGTAAATATCGCAGTAGCGATCGAAGGCGGCACGCTTGCGCTCATCCTCCTTCCCCGGATGGTTCTGCTTGAGGAACTTGAGCCCGGCCTGAATGATGGCCTCGCGCGCGCGCCGCTCCTGCTCACCCTCAGCAGTACCAGACAGCTTCAGCTTGCGAATCAGCCAGGGGAGTGAAAGCCCTTGCACCACCAGCGAGAACAAGATCGCGCTGAAGGTGAGAAACAGGATGAGGCCGCGCTGCGGAAACGGACGCCCATCCGCCAACTGAAAGGGAAGCGCAAGGGCCGCGGCCAGCGCCACCACGCCGCGCATCCCGGTCCAGCCCACAATGAAAATTTGACCCACGCGAGGGCGCTGCTCCCGTTGGCGCAACAGGTGGCGGCGCACCCAATAAGCGATATAGGCGCCGGGGAAGACCCAGAGCATGCGCAGCGCGACCATGGCCAGCGCCAATTCGAGCGCGTCCAGCAGAAGTTCGCCGCGGCCCATGGCCTGAATGCCGTGTACCGCCTGCGGCAATTGCAGCCCGATGAGCAGAAACACCAGTCCGTTGAGAAGAAAGGTCAGGGTGCTCCAGACACCGTGGGCGTCAAGCCGCGAATGCGAGGAAAAGAAACGCGCGCTCTGGTAGCCCAGATAGACGCCGCAACTCACCGCCGCCAGCACCCCGGACGCGTGCATCGCCTCGGCCAGCAAGTAAGCGGCAAACGGAGTTGCCAGGCTGAGCGTGATCTCGATGGGAGGGTCATTGAGGTGGATCTCGATCCAATGAATCGCCACGGCGAGCGCCAGCCCCGCCCCCACTCCGCCGGCGAGCATCCACGCCAGTTGCCACGCCGCGCTGCCCGGCGACGGCATCTTTCCGGAGACGACGATGGTGGTGGCAAAGGTCAATAGCAGCAGTCCAGTACCGTCGTTCACCAGGCTCTCGCCCTCGATGATGTCGGTGATGCCGTGTTGGAGCTTCAGTTTGCGCGCGATCGCAGTGGCGGCGATGGCGTCGGTGGGGGAGAGCAGCGCACCCAGTACGAAGCCCAGCTTCCAATCAAGTCCGGGGATGACCCAGTGTGCAAAGAGGGCGATCCCCAGAGCGGTGAATGCTACCAGGCCGAAGGCGAGCATCAGGATGCTGACCAGGTTGTAGCGAAAATCGCGCCACGAGGTATAGATCGCGGCTGAGAACAGCAGCGGAGGAAGGAGGGCGAAGAAGACGATCTGCGGCTCCAGCCGCACCTTCGGCATGCCCGGGACCAGACTTAAGATCAGGCCGCCCAGCACCATGACGATGGGATATGGGACTTTGAGCCATCTGGCGAGCGCGCCGAATCCCACCACGAAGACCGAGAGCAGCAGTATGATGATTTCGATCCGCGCAATTCCGTGCATGGGCTTAACCGGGTGGCATGATTTTAACCTGCCGATCCCATGGCCTGCCCCACTACTAATCCGCCAGCGGCCCCGTAGCGTTGCCTGCGCGTTGCCGCGCAATGCGGGCAAAGACGTTTCTTACTACCCGATCGCAGCGCGGCGCATGGAACTGAAACAGGTGCGTAGCCTCTACGCCGGCACGCTCATAGAGTGTGCGCTGCAGAATGGCGCGGGCGCGATGCAGGCGTACCTTAACATTGTCTTCTCCTATCTCCAGCGCCTCCGCCGCCTCCGCCGTGCTCATCTCCTCCACGTGCCGCAACACGAAGACCGCGCGATATGCATTCGGCAGCGCCTCCACCGACTCTTCCAGCAGCCTCTTCAGCTCCGAGCCCGATGCCTGCTGCTCCGGATTCGGCAGGGGAGAGGCGAATTTATCCATTCTGTCTCTTTCATCCGGTGCCATTAAATCTCTCCCCTGATCATCGAAATCGAAATACCGCCTGCCCGCTCGCAGCCGCCCTAGTGCGGCATGCACCACTATCTTTATTAGCCAGGTGGAGAACTTCGCGCGTCCCGCGAACTGATCGAGATGCTCATAAGCGCGCACATAGGCATCCTGCACCAGTTCTTCGGCCTGCGCATCATCCCGCACAATTGCGCGCGCGGTGCGATAGAGCCGCTGATTATAGCGCCGCATAATGATCTCAAACAGCGCGGTCTGCCCGGCGAGTACGTGTGCAACCACCTCTTCATCGCTCATACCCAAATTACTTGCAATCAGCGTACTGGCAGCATTAGCCATCCCCGCCTCCTTCTATTGAATGGAGCGACCACTTGCCCAAAGGTTACACCGCCGCTGGCTTCTGACCTCTGACCACTGCTCTTTGTAACCAAATCCGACCCCGCTGCTCTCTTCAGTGGAGGGCAAACATGCCAGACAAGAATTCAGCGAACTTCGATCCCCGCCTCAATCAATTGTGGTGGATCCTCCGCATCGGCGTCGGACTCGGCCCTTTACTCGCCGGACTCGATAAATACTTCAACCTGCTTACCGATTGGACGATGTATATCAGTCCGTTCGCGCTCAAAGTGCTGCCCTTCAGCGGCAAGACATTCATGCACCTGGTGGGCGCGATTGAAATCGTGGTTGGGCTCGCCATTCTGACCAGATGGACGCGGCTTGGCGCCTATGTTGCTACCCTATGGCTGGTGTGCATAGCTATCAATTTGTTGAGCACCGGTATGTTCTTCGATATCGCGGTGCGCGATCTTGAGGTCGCCCTGGGAGCGTTCGTGCTGGCGCGCCTCACCGAAGTCCGTAATAGCGGGCTAAACCTTTCCACTCCACCGGCACGCACCCGTGTTGCCCAAGCGTAAACCTAACCTGACCCAACTAACCCGGAGGCACCAATGAAGAAACTGATAATGCTCGCCGCCCTGATTGCCATGGCGGTCCCGACCTTTGCCGCAGAGACCTGGACTAACGTCCCCATCGTCGATACATCGTGCGCGGCGAAGGCGAAAGCCAACCCCGACGCCCACACTCGCGCCTGCGCTCTGCAATGCGAGAAGGGCGGATACGGAATCGTTACCTCCGACGGCACCTACCTCAAGTTTGACGCCGCCGGCAATGCCAAAGCCTCTGCCGCCCTGAAGCAGAGTAAACAGACCGACCACCTGCGCGTCACGGTAACCGGCGAGCGCGACGGAGACAACCTCAAGGTCAGTTCGCTGAAGATGTAAAAGCGGCACCATCGGTGGTCTTTGTGGCACTGGGCGGTGGGCGGGCATCTTGCCCGTCCCGTTCCGCGCTCGCCACGAGATCATTTGCTCCTTACCGCTCCTTACCGCTTGAGCCGCGAATCCGGGGCTGCCGTTGTGCTTGTTCTTACTTGTGCAGCGTGCGCTTCGTGTGAATTCGCGGCTCGCGATACTATGTTTCCGTGCAGCCCCTTATTGTTGTCCGCGGAGTCGCCCGCATCACCGCCGCCTCCGCATTCGCGTGGCTGTTCTTCACGGTCAGCCACGCGCTCGCGGGGATGGCTGCCCATGCTTCGCTGTCACCGACAAAATACTTCCTCTTGATCCCGGCCGCAGCCGTCGTTGCGCTCTCCGGCTTCGACGACCTCTCCCGAATCTTCACCAGGCGAAATCAACTCATCTTCTATCTGGGCGCGCTCGCCGCCATCGCCGGACTCCTCTACCTGGGCCGGCACAGTGCCGGCCTCGGTCTCAGCAAGATCGCCGCGCCGGTGCTTGCCATCCTGATCGCTGCCATTGTGGTGCGCGCCTCCAAACCGGTCAGCAACATCGTCAACATGGTGGCCGGACTGGTTTCCGCCTCGCTGCTGTTTTTCGGCATGACCTACGAGGGCCACTTCGCCAGTCGCGCCATTTCGCTGGCGATTTTTGTGCTGGCCGGGGCCGGGTTGCTCTCCGCCATTCTGACTGCCGCGCAAAGAAATCAACCGAATTCTGCAACCGCGCGCGACCCGGAAATTGACCTCCCTCGTAACCCGCATCGGTAATCCCCGCACCTCGAAAGCAACTTGCCTCTGCCGCGAAAAGGTGTCTAATGCAGATAGCGTGCCATGCTGCCAGGCTACAAAGCGTCGAATCGGAGCACCTCTGCATCCAATCCTTCAGATGTACTGCTTTCGGTGCGCTCCTTAAAGAAGGTTTACCGCTCGGGAGCAACAGAGTTAGTGCTCTTTGACAATCTCTCATTCAGCATTCAGCCCGGCGAGCTGCTGGCAATCGTCGGAGAGTCCGGTTCGGGCAAAAGCTCCCTGCTTCACTTATTGGGCGCGCTCGACTCGCCCTCTTCTGGAGAGGTCAGCTTTCGCGGCATCCCTTTGAATGGCATGGCAGAAGCTCAGGCGGCCGAGATGCGCAACCGTTATATCGGATACGTATGGCAGTTTCACTACCTGCTGCCCGAATTCACCGCCCTCGAGAACATCGCCATGCCGCTGCTGGCTCGCGGCGAATCGCCCTCTAAAGCGCTCGCCCGGGCGTCCGAGTGGCTGGCCCGCGTCGGCCTTACCCTGCGCGCCAGCCATCGTCCCGGAGAGCTCTCCGGCGGCGAACAACAACGTGTTGCGCTGGCTCGCGCTCTGGTCACCCGTCCCCTGCTGCTGCTCGCGGACGAGCCCACCGGCGACCTCGATAACCGCACCTCGGAGGCGATATTCGAGCTGATTTGCCAGCTTCATGCCGGCTTTGCCGCCTCGCCCGGCCGCCACCAAGAAAAACTGACGTCGCTGATCGTCACCCACAACCTCGATTTCGCCCGCCGCTGCGACCGTGTACTAATCTTGCGGGAGGGTAGGGTTGAAGAAATTTCACCCGCATCGTTATCTTTGCACTAGCGCGGGAGAGAATGTAAAAGTTCGCATAACGAGTGCACTGCCATGAGAGAGTAAGAAAACGCGCGGGACCTAAAACTCCGCGCATGAAACCAAGACCTTCGCCGATGAGGCTTAGGTAGCATGAAGTTGTTGGCGACGACCAGTAACAACTTCGGGGTCACAAGAGGGACACCATGTTTGAACGCTATAC
>JBDTLH010000013.1:0-2509 GCA_039934875.1 Acidobacteriaceae bacterium
GACGAAGAGGGTGAGAGGAATTCCGGCGGGCAGATTTTCGAGCGCGGCGGCGTGCTCAAGATTCCTGGTGAGGTTGGGATCGGCATCATAGTCAATTTTTACGGCAACAAAGTTGGCGTTGATGAAGCGGGCAATCTCGGGATGAGTGTAGCTGTCGCGATCCATGAGAGTACACCAGGAGCACCAGGTGGCGCCGACGTCGATAAGCAGCGGACGGTCTAGTTTTTGGGCAAGATCGAGGGCTGACTGACCGAGCGGGCGCCAGTCCACGGGCTGCTGGGCAGCGTGTTGCAGATACGCCGAATGTGACCCCGCCAGATGGTTGGCAGGCGAAGTTTGCGCCACCAATGGAATGGAGAGTGGCGCCGCGAGCAGCGCCGTGCACAGCAGAACCGTCTGTAAACGAAGGTGTGGAGTGGCCGCCATTTCCCCATTAGACGGCAGATTGTTGCCCGCGAAGCGAAAATAGATCAAGGTGTCGATCGATAGCAGCGTTTTGCAGAATACGCGTGTTGGTATAATCCGCGATGGCATCGAGCACTATCCATATGAAAATTTCTATAAGTTTCTTCTCTTGCCTATGTGCGGCCCTGCTCGCGCTATGTTATCCGAGCGCCGCCGAATCGAAACCAAAAAGCCCGGAGCACAAGCTGCGCTTCGAGATCAGCATCGCCGCGGCAGAGGCCTCCCAGCCACTCGACGGACGCATGATGCTGGCAATCTCGAAGGCGGAGAAGCCGGAGCCGCGCTTCGCCATCAGCGAGCAGGAGGCGGAGAGCCAGCAATTCTTTGCCCTGGACGTGGAGGGCGCGAAGACAGGCGCTCCGGTCGTGATCGACGGGGGAGCGCTGGGGTATCCGGTGCGCAGCCTGGAGCAGTTGCCGGCGGGCGATTATTACGTCCAGGCGGTGCTCAATATATATGAGACGTTCCATCGCGCGGATGGGCACGTGGTGAAGCTGCCGCCGGAGATGGGCGAGGGCCAGCAATGGAACCGCAAGCCGGGCAACCTCTATAGCAAACCGGAGAAGGTGCATGTTGATCCCGCGGCGGGTGGGGTGGTGCGGATCAATTTGACGGAGAAGATTGCGCCGATTGCTCCCAAGCCGGACACGAAATATGTGAAGCACTTCAGCCTGCAGAGCAAGTTGTTGAGCCAGTTCTGGGGGCGTTCGATGCAGTTGGGGGCGATAGTGGTGCTGCCGGAGGGGTTCGACGAGCATCCGCAAGCGCATTATCCGGTGGTGGTGTTTCAAGGGCATTTTCCGGCGGACTTCACCTTTCGCATGGAGCCTCCCATGCCGGAGATGAAAGGGGCGGAGCGGGACGCGGCGGAGTATAGCTATAAGTTATATCAGGATTGGACGTCGGGGCGGCTGCCGAAGATGATCCTGCTGGAGATACAACATGCGAACCCATATTACGATGATTCGTATGCGGTGAATTCGGAGAACCTGGGGCCGTATGGCGATGCAATTGTGAAGGAGCTGTTGCCGGAGGTGGAGCGGCGTTATCGCGGCATTGGGCAGCCCTGGGCGCGCGCCTTGATCGGCGGTTCGACCGGAGGATGGGAGGCGATTGCGGACCAGGTATTTTATCCCGACGATTTCAATGGAGCGTGGGGGTTTTGTCCTGATCCGGTGGATTTTCATGCATATCAGAGCGTGAACATCTATGAAGACAAGAACGCGTTCTGGGCAGAGGGACCGTTCGGCAAGGTACCGCGCGCAGAGATGCGAAACCCGAGTGGGACTCTGCTGGCAACCATGGAGCCGGCGGTGAGACGCGAAGAGGTGATGGGCACGCATGGACGCTCCACGGAGCAGTTTGGCGTATGGCAGGCGGTATTCAGTCCGGTGGGAGCGGATGGATATCCGGCGCCGATATGGGACCCTGTGACAGGAGTGATCGATGCGAAGGTCGCGGATTATTGGCGTGACCACTACGATCTGGACCACATTATGCAGCGCGACTGGGCGACATTGGGGCCGAAGCTCGCGGGCAAGCTGCACATTACGGTGGGAGACATGGATACGTGGTACCTCAACAATGCCGTCCATCTGATGCAGGATTTCCTGGATAGCCCGAAGAACCCCTATCGCGTGGCGGATTTCGAGTACGGATACCTGCAGCCACATTGCTATACGGGTGGCGGAGTATCGATGGAAGCGAAGCGAACCATGTTGCAGAGAACGTTGCCGCAGGTGGCGGAGCACATGAAGAAGACGGCGCCCGCCGATGCGGACAAGAGCTGGCGGTATTAAGCAACACGGGATGAATGCTAGACTCTTAGTGTGATGAATCCGCTCCATTCGCGCATAATTGAGAAGCGTCCGCCCACGGTGAAGCTGACCGGGCGCATACTTTTTTTGACTGAGGACCCGGAGTTGATCAAGCGGCAACTTGCGGGAGAAGACCTGCCCTGGAACTTTGAGAATCCCGCCAATAACCCGAAATTGCGGGACGATATTTCTACGGATGAGATCACTCCGGCGCACTATTGTTTTTA
>JBDTLH010000014.1:0-4194 GCA_039934875.1 Acidobacteriaceae bacterium
TAGCTTCTCTGCTTCGAGCATGCTGATCATCTCTCCTCAGCTTGCCCGCTTTCCCTCCTTCAGGCTCATCTTGTATTGGAATCAAGACTGACCTTCAGGCTCATCTTGTATTGGAAGAGACTGATACTTGCCCGGCTTTCTCTATTGCCGTATGCTGCCGACGATGCCCTCGCGCCACAAGACAGCCGTTGTTATTTTGTCACTGCAAGAACATGGGGTAGCCGGACCATTTTTCAGACGGACCGGATGTGCGAATTATTTTCTGCGACTACTGATTGAGCACCGCGCGCGCCAGCGGTTCGAGGTGTATGCGTTTGTGCTTATGCCAGATCATGTCCATTTATTGCTGACGCCTCCCCCAGACCAATCGCTGGAGAGAGCAATGCAGTTTGTGAAGGGCAGGTTTTCGTTTGAGGCGAAGCGGCAGCTGGGTTGGAAGTTGGAGGTATGGCAGCAGAGTTATTACGAAGTCCAAATATTGGATTTGCGGCAGTTCCGCACGCGGGTGAATTACATCGAAATGAATCCGGTGAAGGCGGGACGGTGCGAAGCGGTTGATGAATTTCCATGGTCGTCGGCGCGCCGGGAATCCGAAGTGGATTCCATCCCCGAATGGCTCCTCCTCCGAGGCTAAAGCCCGATTGGTAGAGGGCGATTTTTCTCCTCCGGGGCTAAAGCCGGATATGTGGTGTCGTAGGGTCTCCTCCGGGGCTAAAGCCGGAATCGTGAAAAGACGTTTGTGATCTCCTCCGGGGCTAAAGCCCGATTGGCAACGGCGGGCGATTTTATTTCCTCCGGGGCTAAAGCCCGAATCGTAAAAAGACGTCTGTGATTTCCTCCGGGGCTAAAGCCCGATTTGGCAATGGCGGGCGATTTTATCTCCTCCGGGGCTAAAAGCCCGGTCATGAGAGGGAAAAAAGAAGGGCTGCCATATCTGGCAGCCCTTCTCAGTTTAGCTTCTGGTTTGCCTGAAGCTTCCCAGCCTTAGTTGCAGTTGGGGAATTTCAGCGATGCGAGGCGGGTGCTCCACGCAAACGTACTGCCCGGCACCGTGTAGTACTCCTGTGCGTACCACATGGTGCAACCGTCGTTAGGATCAACCGACATGCTGGAGTAGTCACCCCAACGATTGGCGGTATCAGCTTGCGACCCGGTCCCGTTGAAGATCAAGCCTTCGGACTGCATCTGGCCCAGAGGATCGGACTTCAAGCGGCCGGTGAAGTTGATAGCGGGATAGGTTGACGAGCTCGTCGTGCTGTAGCCCATGATGATGTTGCCCACCTTGTCCATCGCCAATGATCCCATCCAGCGGTTCGTAGCGTCGGGAGCATAAGTTCCCTGCTGGAACACGGTAAGATCCGTCGGGTGACCGAGGGGCGCGCGGAATTCATACCACCGCTCCTCGGCTTGGCTGTTGCCACTGACGATGGCGTGGTTGACCAGCCATGACTGTGTGCGCACCGCAACGGCAGCAGATCCTGTCGAGCGATAAGCCAGGCGATACATCAAACGATCGCCCAAAGTAGCCAGTGAATCGCTAGTGCCTTTTTGCCGCAAGCAACCGCCGCCATTGCCGCAAGCCAAGGTAAAGGATGAGACAGGGATCGGCATGGTTCCGCCTACGCCGGTGAGGGTCGAGTTCGACGGCGTGGTGAAATCAACATGGAACAGGTATTGGTAAACATTGTGCTCGGGAATCACGTTATCGATGCTGCCCAGAAAGACTTCGTCCGCACCCGCGGGTGGAAGACTGGTGGGAGAATCGAGGTCCGCCGGCAACATGCTGTCGTCGAACAGCGGCTTGCTTCCGCCATTATCGAAGATGCAAACCTGCTTCGCGCTGGGGTCGCCAGCCAACATCTTCACCCGCTCATAGGCGCAAGGCTGGGCGCCAATGTAGGCGGTCAACTGGAAGTTGAACATGTTGTTGGCTTGGAAGTACGCGTTGGGCATAATGCCTAGCTTCGGATAATCCGGGAAGCCGGCATTCTGCGGAAACTCGTAGCGATAATAGGTGCCCAGAGCGTCAGCAGTGGTCGAAATTGCGAAGCAGCTCTTGAAAGGAGCCGAAAATACCGGCTGGAAGAGCACCCAGCGATGGGCGGCCTTGTCGAACTGGGCAATGATGTCGCCGCTGTTCTGGTTTTGGCATTGGCCGCCGAATCCAGCCCAGAGCGCGTTGCCCGCGATCGGACCGGTCTCCGCTGCACCGGTTGTCTTGTTGAAGACGGCGTAGGAGACGTTGACCCACTCAACCACTTGGGTGTCACCTACAGCCGCGTTGGTATCCGGCGGAGCATCAGGAACGGTATAACCGGGGAACCCTACTCCAACGCCCAAAACATTCAAGCCCACGGTCGGCAAAAGCGGCTGACCGGTGATGCTTTGCAATGCGGAATCCTGGACAAATCCCGGCTGTGCACGATGGGCGTTCAGGAAAGCGGCTTTGGTGGGCATCGGCGGAGGCGCTAAATGGTAGCCGAAAGCAGATTCTTTTTGGTTTGCGGCAAGCTCGCGCAGTGGGGGGGAGATATCAAATCGTGTGGCTTGGTTAGCAGTGGCATTCTTTAAGACACTTGGCTGGACTGCATGGTCTTGCGCCGAGGAAACTGCGCAAGTAGCCAGCAGAGAGACCAGACAAAGGGCGGCTCCTGTAACAGGCTTCTTCATTTTCTTTCTATGTCCTTCCGAAACATTTATCTTGACTATCATTTCCTGGCAGCATCAAAAACACCAATGGAGCAGGCGAACTAATAAGTAACATCCCCTAGAGCGGAATGCAACTAGTATCTGTAGTAATAGCCTACCTTTTCCACAGGGCTAATAATGATTGCGTAATCGCACTGCAAGATATTGCTTGATCGCCCTGCATATCATATGGGTTACGCAAAATCGGCGATCCGATGCGCAATGCCTGAACGGATTTCGGCGCCATCGTGCTACAATCTCCTCTTCCAATCACGGAGCTTTGGTGCATCGTATTATTTCCCGCAGAACCCTCGTGGCAATTTGTATTTTCGCCTTGTTCCACTTAAACCCGCTCTCCGGCGCAGCGCAAAAAACAGTGACTCAGGATGCCGGCGGCGGCATGAAAGAAGAGTTGTTGTATGACGCCGCCGGCCAGATCGTCGAGACCCGCACTATTGCCGCGGACGGCAAATTGCTGACGAAAAACTTGTTCGAATTCAAGCCGGGGTTCTCGACCGCGCAGCAGAAGATGGTCTCCTATTGGCCCGACGGCGCCTCCATCAAGTCTGTATCCCACGAGAACTACGACCAAACCGCCAACTTCCTCGGCGAAGAGATCGAGGTCTTCGATCAAGCCGGGAAGCATACCGGCGGCCACAAGCTCGTGCACAATCCGCTTAACGGCGTCTATAAATGCTGGCATTGGGAATCCAGCACTCAGCGCTACAAAACGATTGCATGTCCCGCGGGCGAGGATAGTGGCGCACCGCCCCAGCCGCTGCCCCCATTAACCTACGATCAGGCCTCGAAGATGGTCTCTGAGGCGCGGCAAAAGGCCGCGGTCGACGCGAAAGTGGCGCGCATCGAGCGCAAGTCGCCGATTCACCCTTCAAGCAACCCCTCGCCCACCGAAATTGCCGTCATTCTGCCCGCCCGGCTTCACCATGGGGAGCACGTATCGGGTAGCGTTGTCTCCGGCCCAGCGCAATACGCGCAATACGAAGGCATGCCCGATCTCATGGTTGTGCGCATCGCCACTCCGTCCAATGGCACGGATGCACCCTTCTCGCTCGCGGACTGGAAGATCGAACTGCCGGGGGCAAATCCGCAAGATGCCCTGGGCTCGTTTTCCTTCCAGGTTCCAGCCGGCGGATCTGGATTCAATATCACGCTGCGAGACAGCTCGCATGCCGTTAATGCGGTGGTGCGCGCCATCAAGATCAACGCTGCATCCGCCACACCGAAGACTAGTGGCGCATTTCAGGCGACGCCTCTATGCATCAAGAGCAGTGTCTGCGTGATCGGCGGGCGCTTTGACGGCGATAGCTCCCATATCTTCGCTTCCTTTGAAGGCGAACCCGCGCCAATTCTCGCCGCATCAGCTACCACTGCCCACATCGGCGTTCCAGACACGATCCGGTCGGGGATGCAACATCTGCTGCTGGTGCAAGCGCCCAAATTGATCGCGTTTCCGGTTTGCATCGCCGAGCTCACGATTGGCTCTTA
>JBDTLH010000015.1:0-3006 GCA_039934875.1 Acidobacteriaceae bacterium
CAGCCTGCTGTTTGCTCCCAACGAAGAGATAGTCGATCAGCTTGCAACAGGCACCGGCAAGCCCTGCATTCGCATGGCGCATGGCGTCGATAGCCATATCTTTCATCCCCGCCTACGGGACCGGACGGCAGGCCCATTCACCATCGGGTATGTGGGGCGGCTGTCGGCAGAGAAGAGCGTGCGCAATCTGGCTCGGCTGGAACAGGCGCTGCGCGCGATGGGCCACCGGAATTTCTGCATCGTAATTGCCGGTCAGGGTAGAGAGGAGCAGTGGCTGCGGAAAAACCTTGGCCATGCGAAACTCCGCGGCGTTCTGCGCGGCGAGGAGCTGTCTCGCGCCTTTGCGAACATGGACGTGCTCGCTTTCCCCTCGGAGACGGACACCTTCGGCCTGGTGGTCCTGGAGGCGCTGGCATCGGGCGTTCCCGCTGTGGTCACCGCGCTGGGTGGGCCGAAGTACAGCGTCCAACACGGCGAGACCGGATACATTGCCCATACCTTTGACGAATTTGTCGCGGCGGTGGCAACGCTTATGGCCCGGCCCGATATCCTCTCCGCAATGCGCAAAGCTGCGCGCCGCTATGCGCAATTGCACTCCTGGGAGCACGCTTTTCAGGAAATCTATCGCGCCTACGCAGACTGCATTGCAGAGAGCAGCGCCCTTCCAGCGGGTGCTTTAATCCGCTAGCCACGGGACCCCGACCTTCACTGTGTTCAGGATGAAAACGCCCATCCTCAATCCGGAGAAACAATATATTGTCCGTAATCGATGGTCAGGGTGGCAATGCCGCCGACCCTGATATTGCTGACTGAGAGGTTCTCGGCGGGGAGCCAGAACTCGCCCACCTTGGTGTACTCATGTTTGATCGTGGTGCGACGTATCCAGAACGATGGGTTCCTGGCAGGCTCGGCTTCAATCTGCACCACGGCAAAATCCTGAGCGTCGATCCAGACCTTGCCCCGATACAAAAACTTGTTGCCGGTGCGCGGCACGACCTCGAGCACATAGCAATGCCGGTCGCCGACCGCCTCCTGCCCGATGAGTTGGAACTGGTAGTTTTCCGGACTCAACGCGGTCTTGCGCTGCATGTCAGGACCCGCCGCCTCCTGTTCCGCGGCCAGCAACCTCTTGAAGACTTCATTGATGACCAGCTTCGAGCCATGCTGGGAGATTACCCGAAAGCGTTTGGTCGCAGGCGCATCAAACTGCGCCTCGACCACCATGTCGGCAGACAAACTGCCCAGTCCGTGGTACTCCAAATGATAGGTGCGCGTCCCGGAATAGTGTTTGAGGTCTTCGGCGCGCCGCCGGTTCTCCTGTTGCAACCGTTCCACGACTTGCCCGGTGGAGATCGAAGCGGAGACCGGTGGATGCAGAGAAGCGGATTGCTGCGCGGCCAACGGCAGTATCGATCCCGCGAGCAGAAGGATTGCCGGCACGACAAAGAATCGAGAGCGCAGGACGGAAGGCATTATTTCATCACTCTGGTGCGGTTGCCGCCCAAAGCGATGCGAATTCAATGGGGACCGGCTTCGTCCAACGGTCCGAGTTCGATAGTATTTTTCTGCCCGCAGTGGTTGACTCTATCCAACAAAGCGCGGCAAAACTTTTTTCGAGAATGGCGGGGGGGTGGGTCCACAGGCGTTCCAACGGTCCATCGAGGCCCTCTTTGTTGGGGTGAAAGACGCGTTGGTCCCAACGTTGCCGCTCCAGCGGAAGCTCGGGGGCATGGCGGACAATGTCAACGAAGGTGCGAAAGCATCGCACCCGCGGGTCTTGCCTATATTGCGGCATGAACAGCACGTGGCTGGCGCTCTCGACACGTATCTCGCGGACGAAGGCGGGAAAGTCTTCCGCGTTGGTCAGGTTCAGGTTGGCATTCGGTTCGCATCCGTGCCGGTCGCCGCCCGCGATCAGCGGCTTGCGCCAAGTGGAAGCCAGCCGGGAAACCGCGCAGTTCTCTTGCCACCTGCGCAGTCCGTTCAACTCAATAGCGTGGAGAAACTCTCCGTGCAGGCGCACGAAGTCTTCAAGCAGTGCGGTAAATTGGCCCTGGCCGGTACGATAGAGGTTCCACAGCGGATGGTTGAAGACCACCAACACTTCGTCCATGCCATGCAGCATGGAGAAGACATCTTTAAGCATCTCCGCGGTAGGCGCTGCGGTGTAGCTGGTCAGTTGGCCCATAATCTCCGGGGCTGCGGCCGGCGGCAGGTTATGCACCCCGATGTGGAATGCAATGCCGCCGAAGGGGACCGTCCATTCACACGAGACGGGGACAGCGCTGCCGTCATGCGGAGAATTCAACATGACAGGCGCCGCGATGCTGTCGTGGTCCGTGAGCGAGACTATTGCCTGAAGTTGGAGCTCCTCTTCGATCTGCCCGCGCTCGAGGTCAAGCGCGAGCGGCGGCGTTAAAGGCGGGGTCCAATAGCCGCGGCTCAAATCGACCAGGAAGCCGGCCCGCTCGGCAAGCCCACGCTGCCATTCCATGAATCGGCCCAGCAGCGGAATGCGCCGGCCGATATCTTCGATAAAAAGAAGGTTCTCCCGCGAGTGGCTGGTGTGGCTATGCAGAGAGACGCCGGTGCGGAAGTGGCGAGCGGCTTGTGGCGTCTTCCACGCATAGGAAACATGGCTAGGCATCCTTAATCCTCGTGAACTGTTATACCGCAAAATTTTGATGAGTGAACATTTTTGCACACATATTTGCAAACGAGCGCAACCCTTACAATTGCATCGAACCCGCAGCCAAAGGAAAAGCCCTTGCGTTTGCGCTTAATCATCACCCCCGGCCCAGGGCCCATCTCTTTGCCTTATCCGCGCTTCATCTATCCACGCTTTAACGCCTGCCGTATATGCGCCTCATGGTGCTGGCCATGTCATACATAGAGCGCCAGCGCCTCTTCGAGCGGCACCTTCCCCATTTCCGGATGCACATAATTCCGCTGCCACTGTTCATCGGTCATGGCGCGCAGCAGGCTGGTCCACCGCGCGTGCAGTCC